>SCTI01000002.1:300000-494657 GCA_004297735.1 Patescibacteria group bacterium | reverse complement strand
AGTTTGCAACGTCTTACTTAGTTTCTGCAACATGTTTTCGCTCAAGCTGCCGGTATTGATCACATCTAAACCGAGATTTGCCAAGCCCATTGGGGTAATGTCAGCAAAGCTGGTTAGCTGGCCGGTGGTATCAACCACCCGCGAAACCTGACTTGGCTCAATGTGACTCACAATTGGCTTGCGAGCAAACGGCAGCTTTTTATACCAGTCGCCCTGCAGCGCTTCTTTAATTGGCGGCAAGCCGGTACCACCACCACACAACAAGATCTTAGCCGGCAGATGGTCCAGCTTATCGAACTCGCTCAAACTCAACTCAACGCCAGACAACCACACCTTAAGATCGGCCTTAATTGCCTGTTCAACCGCCTCTTTGTCCTTAACGTGGGCGAGTTTGCCAGCTGAATAATCCAGCTTCATCTCTTCGGCCTGTTCAAAACTAACCCCGGCCACCTGAGCAATCCGCTTAGTAAAGGCGCGGCCGCCAATGCCGAACATCTTGGTGCCCTCAACGCCGCCATTATCGACCACCGCAATATCGGTTGTACCGCCGCCGATATCAATAAAGATGGCGCTAAAGTCGCTGCTTTCTTCTCCGCCAACCGACTTAGCCACTGCAAACGGCTCGGCCGCGATGTTAATTACATTAAGGTCGAGATTATTGCCAACCTGCTGCAGCGCCCCAATATGCACCATTGGTGCAAAGGCGTTAAACAGTTGAATTGAAACATCGCGACCCTGAAACCCGATTGGATTGGTTACCCGATAACCATCGATTTGCACATCCACAATCGCCGTGTTGACCATCTTTACGTCAATCTCTTGCTGGCCGGTCTCCCAGGCCAGAGTTTCTCGCGCCCGCTCAAAGGCCCGATCCTGAACTCGGTCCAAGATTTTATGAAGCTCTGGCATCTCAATACGTACCTGCGCATCGGTTCGCTTGTACTTAATCGTGGTAGCGGTTCCCTTAACCAGCTCGCCGGCAATCCCAATTACCGTGTCTTTGGCCACCACGCCAGCCATCTCCTCGGCCTGGCGCAAGGCCGCATCGCAGTTATCGACTACGCCAGCAATGTCGGTCACCGCCCCACTCGCCATATCGGTTAGCCGTTGATGCTTGCGGCCAACACCGATAATTTCAACCTTATTATCACGCACGCGCCCAATCAGAGCTTTAACAAACTCGGTACCAATGTCCAGAGCTACCAAGTACTGCTCCTTATCGGGCGATTTTCGAATTTTATCAACCAGCTTGAATGCCATACAGTGGGTCTATTTTACCCTCATATTATAGCGTGCCTATATGGCTTTTACCATAAGCATTTATGCCTAATAAGGCATTTGGGCAGCGGTCAATGCTGCCTGTGTCCGTTCAGGCGTGTGTTGTAGCGTGTAAGCTGTACCGGCGGCGCCAACCACCAATACTGCAGCAATAACTAATTCCAGAACCGCCGAACGGCTCTTGCTTTCTCGATTCAACATCGTTTTTACCCTCAATTTTTGTTTTGTGCGATTTGTTACTTTAATTGTTAGCATAAAAGCTTATGTTTTGCAAGAGGTTTTTAATCTTCTATTAATTTTGCCTTAATCCGGCGCACTCCCGCACTTGATGACTCTTCTTTTTGGATCTTAAATCGACCCATTCCCTTGGTCCGCTCTACGTGCGGGCCACCACAGATCTCAATGCTAAACGGCTCCTCGCCTTCAGCCTGCATTATATACACCTTTACGACGTCGCCGTACTTATCACCAAAGGCTCCTTTGGCGCCCATCTTAAAGGCCTCATCGGTTGAGTATTCCTTCCAGCTAACTTTGAGGTCCTTCTCAATTTGCTCATTAACAATTCGTTCAATTTCCTGCTTTTCCTCATCGGTCAGCTTGGCGGGGTGAGTAAAGTCAAAACGCAATCGCTCCGACGACACATTTGCCCCGCGCTGCACAATATGATCGCCCAGCACCTGGTGTAGCGCCTGGTGCATAATGTGGGTCGCGGTGTGATGCGCCAGGGTTCGCGGCTCATGATCGGTGAGGCCGCCTTTAAACTGTCCTGCCTGAGCAGTGCGCGACCGCTCCTTTTGCTCGTTCATGAGGCGCTGGAACTCTTCATCCCAGTTTGACTCAGGCTCCCTGTTGAGACGCTTAGCGTCCTCAATGCTTAGCTCTGGGGGAAAGCCATAGGTATCAAACAGCTTAAACACTTGCTCGCCCGTGATTGTCTCCCCCGTCACTATTTTGGCAAACTCGCGCACTCCTTTATCTAGGGTATGCCGAAACGCCTTTTCCTCCTTATCGAGTACGTCCAAAACCTTGTCCTGGTTCTGCTCAAGCTCCGGGTAGGCGTCTTTATACAGATCAATTATTACCGGGGCAATGTTCTCGCTCAAGCCCTGGCGAATGCCTAGTACCAGCGCCTGCCGGACTGCGCGACGAATCAGGCGGCGCATCACATAGCCACGATCATTGTTACTAGGCTCTACCCCATCGGCGGCCATAAACACCGCGCTGCGCATATGGTCGGTTATGATTCGAACCGCACGGCCTAGATCGCTATCAACCTCCTTGTAGACCTGCTCATGGGTCTGGCCAGCATACTTATTAATTGCGGACTGAATCTGCTTCATTAAATCGGTATCAAACACACTGTCGACGCCCTGCATCATGGCGGCGATGCGCTCCAGCCCCATGCCGGTATCAACGTTCTTGTTGGGCAGCTCACTGAGCGTTCCTTCCGGATCGCGGTCATACACCATAAAGACGTTGTTCCAGACCTCTACAAAGTCGTCGGTATCTTCAAACTTTGGATCGTCCTCGTCGCCCACGTAATAAAAGATTTCGGTGTCAGGACCGCACGGACCAATCGGTCCCAACGCCCACCAGTTGTCCTCGGCGCCACGAGCCTGAATGCGCCCCTCTGGATCAATTCCAGTCTCTTTATACAGCTTCTCCCAAATCGCTACCGCCTCGTCGTCACGCGGGACCTGGCTATCCCCTTCGTAGACCGTTACGTAGATCTTTTGCGGATCCAGGCCAAGCCACTTTTTATCGGTCAAAAACTCCCAACTCCACACAATTGACTCATCCTTAAAGTAGTCGCCCAGGCTCCAGTTGCCGAGCATCTCAAACATGGTTAGGTGAGTGTTATCGCCCACCTCCTCAATGTCGTCGGTGCGAATACATTTTTGAGCGTCGGCAATCCGCTTGCCCTGCGGGTGCTCCTTGCCCAGCAGGTACGGCACCATTGGCTGCATGCCAGCGGTAGTAAAGAGTGTACTTTTATCGTCCTCCAAAAACACCGGGGCCGATGGCACCACAGCGTGATCTTTGGTTTTCATGAATTCTAGGAATTTAGAGCGGAGTTCGTTGGTTGTCATAGGGATTATTGTACATGAACCAGGTTTATTCTCGAAGAGGTTTGCTGAGACCAGAATTCGTTAATGTCAGTATGTCAGACTGATTTTGTCTGGCTGTGGATGGTATTTGGGCCTGCGGCTTGGTGCCGGATCTCGGATTACCACCCAAGATCGGCGAGTTCGAAACTCGTCAGGTCCACCAGACATATAAAAACAGCGGCAGTTGCCGCTGTTTTTGATCTCAGAATTACCACCCGATGCAATAAATATACATTCTCACGTAAAAAAATTCAATATAAGGGGTCACCCGCGATAGCTTTATTATACCATTCTGCTACACTCAAAAACATGATTAGTGGAGTATCTGGACCAATTGGCGCCGGCAAATATATTGCAGCCGAATATCTAGTGGCAAAAGTTTAATATTAAGCACGCATCAGGCGGAGATACCCTCCGAGCCATACTTCGTGAATCGGGTCACGAGCCTACCAAAGAAGCTGTTAAGAATCTCGGGATCGAGCACCGTCAGAAGCAACCGTACTCAGTAATCGTGGAGCATTCATCCTATACATTGATGCCAACTCCGAGATCCGACACGATCGAGTAATAAAGCGGGGGCGGGCAGGCGACGCAACCAATAAAGAGAGTTTGCGCTTAGTAGATGGAAGAGAAAGCCAAACCCATAGCGACGAAGAGGACCTCAGCCCCATTAAGAACATGGCCGATGAAGTTATTGCAAATAATGAAACGCTGGAGGCTTTTTACGGCCAGCTAGATGGCCTTGCTGAAAAACTTAAGCTAGTTCAGCCAAGTGCGGAATTTTAGCTGCTATGATTGAGGCATGCACGTAACCTCAATCAGCCACAAGGGCATTGGCGCCCTCAACGAAGATCGCGTCTTAATAAACGATGAGGCGCAGACATACGGCGTTTTTGATGGAGTATCTTCGCTCAGCGGCTACCTTTCGCCCGACAAAAAGACTGGTGGACACATCGCCTCCACCCTTGCGGGCACAGTTTTTTCTTCCACTGCATATGATCTAAAAGACCTTGCTCTGAAAACGAATGAGGCCATAGAGCAGGCTCATATCGAAGCCGGCCTAGATGTCACAAACAATGCCTATAGGTTTGGCTGCACCGCCGCGGTCGTGCGGATCAATAAAGGCAACCAAGCTGAACTACTCCAGATCGGTGACAGTATTATCATATGTATAAACACCGATGGTAGCGTTGATACCCCACTTGGCTACCACGACCATGATAAAGAAATTATGCGCACATGGCGCAAGCTGGCCGACCAGGGCGTAAAAGATATTCGAGAAAAGGTAGCCAGCGATATGATTAAGCTGAGAGCTAGCGCCAATTCAGCCTACAGCTTGCTCAACGGTGATTCAAGGCTCGGCGAAATGATTAAAACAACCACCATCTCACTTAATAAAATTGCCGCCATTCTAATGCTCACCGACGGCATATATTTGCCAAAGGAGAATCCAGAAACTGCCGAAGATTGGCATGAGCTCGTCCAGCTTTACGCCAGGGGAGGTTTAAGTGAAATTTACGACAAGGTACGTGAGCTAGAAAATTCTGATCCTGAACTCACCCAATACCCACGATACAAGCTACACGATGATGCCAGCGGGGTTGCTATTGAGCTACTCCAACCAACTTCGTAGCAGCCATCACGCCACCGCCGAGCACCTTCTCCCCGTCATATATAACCACCGACTGGCCGACGGCGAGCGCCTTTATTGGCTTGGTAAAATGGAGCACGTTGCGATCATCCAGCTGAGCATCAACCAGCTCACCCCGATGACGTACTCGAATTTGAATAGTTTTATCGGCAATTGGAGGTTCACTAATCCAGTGCACATCCTCAAGCTGCACCGCCCCCGAACTCAATTCTAGATCCTCCGGGTCATCGGTAACGTAAACCGTATTTGAATCCATATTCTTACCGGTCACATAAAACGGCTTGCCTCCGCCCACGCCCAGACCTTGGCGCTGACCGACCGTATAAAAAATCGCGCCTTGGTGCTGACCGATCTCTTGCCCGTCCTTCATCATGATTGGGCCGGGGGTTGAATCAACATACTGTTGCAAAAAAGCCTTCATACCAACTGGTCCCACAAAACAGATGCCCTGGGAGTCCTTCTTGGTAGCGGTTGGCAGGCCAAACTCAGCTGCCAGCTTGCGAACCTGCGGCTTGGTGTACTCACCGATTGGCAGTAGCGTCTTACTCAACGCCTCCTTGGTGACTCGATACAAGAAGTAGGTCTGGTCCTTGTTTGCATCAACCGCCTGTAGCAACTGACCATCCTTAACCCGCGCATAGTGACCGGTAGCGATCATATCGGCGCCGTCAGCCATAGCGGTTTCAAAAAACAGCTTAAACTTAATTTCCTGGTTGCACATAATATCGGGGTTAGGAGTGCGGCCGGCCTTGTACTCATCAACCATGTAATCGACCACTCGATCGCGGTACTGATCCTCAAAGTCGTACACCTTAAATGGAATCTGTAGTCGTGCCGCCACCGCCCGGGCATCACGCAGATCGTCCTTCCAGGGGCACTTTACGCCAGGTAGATCCTGTGTCCAATTCTTCATATAGACACCGGTCACATCATAGCCTTGCTGCTTTAGTAGGGCAGCGGTAACGGAGCTATCGACTCCCCCGCTCATACCCACAAATACTCGCTTCATAGTGCTTTATTATGCCAGTTTTTGACTCAAATGTCGATAATGTCAGTCGGTAAAGTTTTGAGTCACCATCAGGCCGCGCCGGCCGCCATCGACCACTCCAATGCCAACTTTTTTGTAGTTTGGGGACAAAATATTAGCCCGATGTCCGGGCGAGTTCATTAAGCCTTCATGCGCCAGCTGAGTGGTGGGCGCCAAAGCTAGATTTTCCCCAGCGGTATTAAACTTTACGCCACCGTCACGCATCCGATCAAACGGGCTTTTGCCCTCTGGTGTTCGGTGCGAAAAATAACCGCGGGCAAACATATCGCGGCTATGAGCACGAGCCACCGCTTGGGCTTCGAGGTTAACCGCTAGAGCGGGCAAACCACGCTTGGTGCGTTCGGCGTTGAGCGAATCAAAAATGCGCTGCTCGGCCGAAATATCGACCGTAACTCGCGTTACGGTATAGCCAAGCATGACAGTATGGTCGCTTTGGGGATCGATAGTCAGCAGACCCAAAGTATCGGTTACGTCTTGACCTGGAACATAGCGGGCAATACCCTGCAATCGCTCACCCAGCGATACTAGCGGCGACACCAGCGGGGCGGTGGTAATGTCTTGCTTAAGCTGACCCGGCACAGAACTGCTTGAGACCAATCCAAAGGCCACCGCTAGTATTAGTATCATCTGGGCCGATCCTAGCATTAGTCCGCCTATTTGATTAAAGCGTGAGTGAATAACCTGCCGCGGCAGGTAGCGAACCAGTCGGGTCGCTAGAGCCAAGATTACTAACTGGGCCGCCACCAGTATGAGCAAGTAGGAGCTCAGCCTAGCGGCAGCAACGTCAATCTTAAAGGCATCAGCCACAGCACCTCCCAAACCGGCATAGAGCAAGGCCGCCGCCGCGATTCCTCCTAAAAGAGATAAAAAGCTCAGGCCAACCGCCACCAAACCGTACCGCCAGCCAATTGTGGCGGCTAAAAAGATCAGTCCAATAACCGATAAGGTTACTAACAGGCTCACTGGGTTCTATCGCTGGGTTTAGTTGAAAATACGTATAAAGCCTTTTGAAGTTCGCTTAACGTCAACCAGGTAGACTCCGGTTGAGACCACCACGAGCTCTTACTCCACAAACTGTCGGTGGCAGAATGATTAATAATCATCACATTAGGGCCCAACTCCTGGCGAAAGTTGGTACTAGCTCGTCGCTGATGGTATGGAGATGTCACTAGAATAATTTTTTTAGCATCCATATTCCTTAAAATAACGGCCGAGTTAACCGCATTCTGCCTGGTATCAGCTGAATCCTCCTCAACCATAATGTCGGCGGCCGGGACACCCGACTCGATGGCAATATTACGCATGGCAGCAGCGTTCGAAGGGCCGCTCTTGTCTGCAGCCGCCCCCGAAAATAAAATGCGCGGGGCATAACCCCGACGATACAAGCTAATCGCCTCATTGGCGCGCTGTTCGGTTTCGCCGCCGCTCACCGCCACAATAATGTCGGCGGTCTGTAGCTTATCTTGCGGCGACAAAAAGAAACCCACGCCGACAATAAAGCCAACTATAATTACCACCAATCCAACCAAGGCTATTGCCAAGCGCTGCATTATCTTCATACTTTTATTTTACCCTGTTTCTGAGCCGCCCGATAGCTGGCGGACCCGACCCACAATATCGCTAAATCGATCACCAAAAGCTGCGACCTCCTCTTGCGTAGTTGGCCGACCCAGGCTGATGCGTAGGCTGCCCTTAACCTGTGCCTCACTCAAACCGCAAGCCAATAAGACCGTTGACGGCTTACCATTACTTGCGGCACAAGCGGCACCGGTGGCCACCGCAAACCCCTCCGCATCGCAGTGAGCCACCACATCCTCACCCGAAACCCCTTCAACCGTCAGGCTAATAATTCCTGGGTGCTGCGACGAAGCGGTACGTATTCGCACTCCTTCAACTGCAGTGAGCCTATCAACCAACTGCCGTCGTAATTCAGACAAGCGACGATGCTCGTTTTTGCGATCGTTTTGACACAGCTCCAATGCCTCAGCGAGGCCAACTGCGCCGGCTACGTTTTCGGTACCACTACGCACACCAAGCTGCTGACCGCCTCCAAAAAATAAAGGCTCCAGCTGCGTGCCGGTACGGATATACAAAAACCCGGTTCCAGCTGGACCATAAAGTTTACTCCCGCCCATTGCCAGCATATCTACTCCCAAACGATCAACCTGCAAGTTAAGTGTCCCGGCCTGAGCGGCATCGCACACAAAGTACAGTGGCAGGTCATGGTTATATTCCTGCCGCTGGCGGCGCACCTCATCAACCAGCTCGGCTACCGCCGTAACCGGCTGCAGCACACCTAACTCGTTGTTGGTGTGCTGGATACAAATCAGGGTGGTAGTATCGTCAATTAAGCTAGCTAGTCGATCGGTCTGCACCTGGCCATCGCTCCCGACCGGCGCCAAGCGCAGCTCAACGCCGGGCACCGATGAGACCGTTTGGAGCACCGCTTCGTGCTCAACCGCGCTCACCACCACGCTTTGGCGTTCAAACCTTTTAGCTACGCCCTGAGTCGCCAAATTTAATGACTCGGTGGTGCCGCTGGTAAGTACGATTTCGGTTGGCTTGGCGCCTAGCGTGCGGGCAATTTTGGCCTGCGCTTTAGCCAGCGCCTCTCGCTGGTAGCGCCCAAAACTATGATCCGACGAAGGGTTGCCAAAATGGTCCTTTAAATATGGCTCCATCGCCGCTAAAACCGCTGGGTCGAGCGGTGTGGCGGCAGCGTAATCTAAATACACCGGCCGGCTCATAGCTTAAACAGCCTTCGGGCGTTGTCACCGGTATTCTTTAGTAAGTCTTCGGGCGACTCACCGCGCAGCTCGGCTAAAAATTCCGCGATATCAACCACTCTCGATGGCTCATTACGCTTGCCCCGATGCGGGTGTGGGCTCAAAAAAGGGCAATCGGTTTCAAGCAACAAAGAAGTTAATGGCACTTCTTTAGCCATCGCTTGCTGTTCCGGCTCCTTGGTAAAGGTCATGATGCCATTTAGCCCCACCATCCAGCCGCGCTGTAAGACGCGACCCAGCTCCGCCCGGCCGCCGGTAAAACTATGAACCACCGCTTTAATACTGGGGTAATCGCTAACTACCTTCCAGAAATGGTCAAAAGCGTCACGAACGTGAAAAATCACCGGCAGTTTTTTGGCTTGAGCCAGCTCCAGCTGTAAACGCAGGGCTTGCTCCTGTTCGGCTGGGGTGGCCTCGGACTTAGCAAAGTCCAGACCGCACTCCCCAATTGCCACCACCGACCGCTCATTAGCCAAATCGCTTAAATACTCAATTGCCTGGGGCGCCTCAACCGCCTCGTACGGATGTATGCCCACGCTGGCACTGAGCGCTTGATACCGGCTAGCAAACTGCACCGCGCGGCGGCTATCCTCGCTACTAGTGCCTACATTTATAATCCGTCCTATTCCGGAGTCATTGGCGCGCTGAATCACCTCCTCAACCTGACCTTGAAACTGCGGAAAGTGCAGGTGGGCATGCGTATCGACGCCGAGCGCCATCGAGCTATCGGTAACCAAGGAATCAATGGTGCCAGCTGGCTTTGCTACAACCGTCACCGTCTACTCCGCTGCAGCAGTCGATTTGCCCGAGGTGGTGTCGTCAAACTTTGGAAACAACACTCCGACCTCCGGGTTAACCTTGCCGCCAGCAAAGGTTGCTTGGATGCGATCTGAGGTGGCCGGAATAAAGGCCTGTAGCATGGTGGCAATATGGGTAAGATCGGCCACCGCTTGCTGCAGCACTCTAACCAGCTGCTCGGGGTCGCTTTTTGCTAACTGCCAAGGCTTCTCTTCTTCGATAAACTGGTTGACTCCCTTTACGTGCACCCAAAGCTCTTCAAGAGCCTTATCGATCCGCAAATTATCCATATATTCGCGGACGAGCGCGGTGTCGTGTGACGATTTAGGAACCTCACCGACGGTTCCGCCCAAATATCGGGTGATCATGCTAGCTACGCGTTGCACCGCATTACCCAGATCGTTGGCCAGCTCCGACTCGTACAACTGACGGAAGCGCTCATGCGTAAACTCGCCATCACTGCCAGTCGGGATCTCTTTGAGCAGATAGAAGCGAAGCGCATCCATACCGTAGTCGCCGGCCAGCGTTAGCGGATCAACCGCGTTACCAAGCGACTTTGAGATCTTTTTACCCTCAATCGTAAAAAAGCCATGCGCAAAAATGGTTTTTGGCAGCGGCACGCCAGCGCTCATCAACATCGCCGGCCAGTAAATAGCGTGAAACTTCACAATATCCTTACCCACCAAGTGTACGTCGGGCGGCCAGAAATGCGCCCGTTCGCTCTTAGCGTCTGGATACCCCACCACTGTTAGATAGTGCACTAGTGCGTCAAACCAGACATAGATCTTTTGGGTGTTGTCACCCGGCCAATCAATTCCCCACTTACCATGCTGACGTGACACGCTGATGTCTTCGAGCCCGCGCTTAATAAAGGCGACTACCTCATTGCGACGACTTTCTGGCTTAATAAAGTCGGGATTTTCTTCAATATGTTTGAGCAATGCTCCCTGGTACTTTGATAGCTTAAAGAAGTAGTTTTTTTCTTTGCGCTTTTCCGGAACGCGATTATGCAATGGACACTTGCCGTCAACCAAGTCATTTTCGCGCTTAAACTCCTCACAGCCAACGCAGTACAGACCCTCATACTCACCCTCGGTAAAGTCACCGGCCGCCTGAACCTTCTCCATAAAGGCGTAGACCGTTTTCTTGTGCTCTTCACTTGTAGTCCGAATAAAGGCATCGTAACTAATGCCCGAGGTATCCCAGGTATCCTGCCAGGTTTTGGCCATCCGGTCGGAGTAAACCTGTGGCTCCTCGCCAGCTTTTTCGGCCGCTTCAACCGTTTTTTGACTGTTTTCATCTAGTCCCGCCGAAAACAAAACTTCAGCGCCAGCCTGGCGATACCAACGCGCCACCGCGTCGGCCGCAATCGTGGTATAAGCGTGGCCAATATGTGGATTATCGTTAATGTAATAAATCGGAGTGGTAATGTAGAACTTTGACATAGGCCTAGTATATAAGAAAGGCTTCTCTAAAGCGATAAGGTGTAGCTAGTTTAGTAAGTCACGCTTAATTGCCGCCCGATACAGTCGCTCCCAAGCCTTCATGTCCAGCTCTTGAGCTCGAGCCATCGGCAGCAAATCTGCCGCCAAAACCAGCTCGCTGGCAAGCTCAATACTAATATTTAAACCACCGGCCAGGCTGTTCTTGAGCATCTTGCGGCGCTCACCAAAACCGGCCTTAACCAGGCGGAAAAACTTGGCTCGGTCGGCCTCAAACAGCGGCTGATCGTAAACCTCAACCTGCAGCACCGCCGAATCAACTTTTGGTGCCGGCCAAAACTTATGTCGCTCCACCACCCCAACCAAGCGCGGCTGGCCATAGTACTGCACACTGACGGCCAGAACACTCATCTGCCCCGGCTGCGCCGTAATCCGCTGTGCTACCTCTTTTTGGATCAGTAATGACATCCGCTTAGGCGGCTTGGGAGCCTCTAGGAATAATTGCACTAGCTTAGAAGTTAAATAATACGGAATGTTGGCTACAACTTTGTAGGTATCAGGTAACTTTCGGAAGTCCAAGCGCAGCACATCCTCCTGCCAAACCTCTAAATTGTCCGGCTTATCGCGCAACAATAGACCGGCCAACTCCTCATCTAGCTCAATCGCGATTACCTTGCTTACCCGCTGAGTCAGTGGCAGCGTCATTACTCCCAGCCCGGGTCCGACCTCCACCACCACATCATCGGCCTGCAGCTCACCAGCGCCAATCACCATCTGTAAGCTGTCCTGATCAACCAAAAAATGCTGACCCAAGCCCTTGCGAGCCCGCAGTCCAGCCAACTCCAACGCCACCTTTAACTGTTCCGGGTTGGTTAAATCCATAACTCTATTGTACTAGATATTAATTTATCTCATGACTGAGGAGTAGCTTTGATGCTACCCTAAATTATAATGAAACATTTTACAGTAAATGAAATTAAGATTGCCTCTTATAAAAAAGCTTCTGTCTATGACGCTGTTAGCGGCGGCAGTCGCCCTAGAATTGTTTTTATCCATAGCAAGACAAATCAAAAATTCTTTTTTAAAACTTATACCCATAACCCTCGAGAAGTGTGGGCCGAAGCACTTGCTTCTCATATTGGACAGCTCACAGGCATCCCCACGCAAAAAGTTACGATCAAGACCGCCCCACTAAGGCTTAAGGAAATTTTGATAAAACACTTTCCTACAAAAGTTGACCAAAATTGGACTAGGGTAGGAACTTTGGCTCGTAATATTTTTCCTAAAGACTACGAAATAACCTACGGGTCAAATATCGTTGGCTCAATTGGCAATCCCCTCACATTGAACCAAGCTGAAAGCTTTATCCGCGATAAGTACTATGCCGCTGACGACCTCCTTCAAAGTTACGCCGAGATGATTGTCTTTGACGCTTTTATTGGAAATATGGACAGACATCATGAAAACTGGGGTATATCTGAAAGCAAAACATACAAGCAAATGGTGCTATTCGATCAAAAAAACCTAGCCAGTAAACGCCATTTTGCACCCCTATTTGACCATGGAAGTAGCCTCATGTTTGAATTAAGCGACCAAAAAGTTAGTCAATTAAACGCTGACGACGAAGCACTTTATCGCTATATCCTCGCTAGTAAATATAGCTTTCTCTTAGATGAGAGCGGTAAAAGCACTAACGTATTTAAGGTTATTGAGCAGGAAATTGCCAGCAAAAGCGATTGGGGTAAGAGATTCAAAAACAGCGCTATTAAAATCGTCAGTATAGACTTACTGAGCCTTTCAACGCTTCTCATACAAATGCCCACCCTACCCGCACTGGAGTACAATCAGAAAAGAAGATCCCTGCTTTATAAGTCTCTTCTCTTTAGATATAATAAGATCAAGTCATTATTATAAGGAGTATTTATGAGTTCAATTCAAAAATTTCGCCTTCGTAATGATTCATTCGACATGGACTTTGGCACAATTACCTTTAACGGAAAGTTTGTTTTTGAGCTTTCCGAATCGATTCCTTTAGAGACCTGGAAAAAGATTGGCATCATCCCCACTGACAATAAAAAGAAAGTTATCAGTAATGACCTTTTTGAATATTTGAATACCAGATTACCAATGGACCTTCGCAAAAAGGGCCCTACTGAGAAACTAGACTATATCAAGAGCCAGGGACTTCGCGTTACTTCCGACTCTTTTTATCTCCAGCAGGCCTAATTTCAGCTACAGTCAATAGACGGCTATGAATTCGATAAAAACCGGCCGCAGATTGGCCACTGGCTGGCACCACTACGTTCAAATAACTTCTTTGCCCGCATATCTTGCTCGGATGGCGAGGCGTCGGCTGGGTCGCCGCTACCGCCCATAGCCGACCACGTACCGTACGAAAACTGGTAGGCGCCGCGGTAGAATGGATTGCGCTTGTTGCCGTAATTATTACCCGACTCACACAGACGCAACTTGTACCAAGCGTCATCCTGCTTGGTGCCAACCACGATCACCTTGGTTACCGGCTGCTCGGTTACCTGCTGGCTGAGCAGCTGGCGACCAGCCTCAACTCCGTTGTTGTAGTTAACGCGGTACATAGCTACCTTAACGCCGTCTTTACCCTCTTCGCGGACCTCAGTCTTGCCGGCCTCAAGCTGTGGATCCTTAACCGTCTCGGTTGCGCGCTCAATCTTGGTCTCCTCGCGAGCAATCACAATCTTAACTCGGTTAACCTTAATTACCAGATTAGGAGTGATGACGGCCTCACGCGGGGTATCAACTGTGTCTTGCGGGCCCAAAGCGACGTCGCGCTCAGCCAGCAGCGCACCCACGGTGGCCTGTTGCGTACGCACCACCGTCTGCTTGCCATCGGCTTCAATCAAAACTGGCGTAGCACGGTCAATTACGACCTGCTGCCCAACCGTACCAACGTTGGTTGGATCGGCAATTGTGTTGAGCGTAAAGGTATCCTCGGGGTAGGTTTTTAGCCCAGCCGCCTCGGCAATCAGCTTGGGGCTTTGTAGCGCCGTCTGCACCAGCATCTTCTTTGCACCATCAACCACCACCACCGGTCGCGACCGATAAACGTTTACATTAAAGAAACCGGCCGGTATGTCGGTGTCTAGATTCGGCTCAACCAAATCGCCCTCGTGCACCTCAATCCCAGCCGCGCCCAAGGACGCTCGGACTGTGGTTGATTCGGTTGTAATCACCTTTTTATGACCGTCGGCATACACGCTGACTATTCGTGACGAGTCGGCTAAAGCGCTTTTTGGCGGGGGTATAACTCCAATAACTAAGCCAATAACCACAACGGCCAGGGTGGTCATGGCAATCCCAAAAATAATCGTTCTAAACAAATGTCCGGCCGGGGCCTGCAACATGTTTGATAGCGGTTTAGTAATATCAGCCTCACGAATTAGCAGAAAAACGGACTGCTTTTGGGCTTTGTGTTTTTGGACTCCAATACCTCGAAATCCTTGTGCTTAATTTTAGCTTATCAGGAGTGAATGTCAAGATAATTGCCAAAAATTAGCCATAATGAGCACATTTTTTATTCAATTTTCAAGTTTTTCAAGTGGAGCAAAGGATAAGCTCAGCCGCTTGGTGCCAAGACCTTCAAAGGCCGCTGTCACCTCATCCCCCTCAACCGCCGTCACGATACCCTGCCCAAACTTGGCGTGACGCACCTTATCGCCAGGCTGCAAGTCGGCCTTATCCTCGGCCATGTGCGATACCTCGGTCGCCGGCTGCGGCGAACCCATGCCACGGTACTGGGTGGTCTGGACCTCTAATGGAATGTCCTGCAAAAAGCGTGAGGGTGGGTTGTACTGTACCCCACCATATAACAACCGAGACTGGGTGTGCAGCAGGTAAAGCTGATGCTTGGCTCTAGTCATGGCCACGTAACACAGCCGGCGCTCCTCTTCGAGCTCCGAGGCCTCGGTAAAGGTACGGCTGTGAGGGAAAATACCCTCCTCCATACCCGGAATGAACACCAGCGGGAACTCCAACCCCTTGGCTGCGTGCATGGTCATTAAGGTAACCGCCTCGGTATCGGTTGAGTAGTTGTCGATATCCGACACCAACGCCACCTCCTCAAGAAAGCCGTCTAGACCAAGCTCTTGATAGGTTTCGGCCACACTTAACAGCTCCTTAACATTTTCGATCCGGTCACCGGCGGTCACGCTGCCGTCATCCAGGTGGGCCATATAGCCACTTTGATGCAACACTCGCTCTAACAGCGAGGCAACCGGCAGTCGATCGGCCTCTAGGCGCAAACTGTGGATTAAGCCGTAAAACTGCAATAAAGCCGCCCGCGCCTTAGCGGTTAAGCCCTCAACCTCAGCCGAAGCCGCTAGGGCCTCCAGTAAAGTAACATTGCGACTACGCCGGAACTGCATCAGTCGCTCCAAGCTTTTATCGCCTAGCCCTCGTGGTGGCAGATTGATTACGCGGTTAAAACTCACAATATCCTCTGGGTTATGAATCAACCTAAGGTAGGCCATTGCGTCCTTGATCTCTTTGCGCTCATAAAACCGAGTCCCGCCCACAATCTTATACGGCAGATTGTGTCGCAGGAGCGCCTCCTCCAGGGTACGAGACTGGGCGCCAACTCGGTACAGGATCGCCACATCGCGTAGCTGAATCTGCTTGGTTGCCACCAACCGCTCAACCGTCTGGCAGATAATATCGCCTTCCTGGTCTTGGTCAAAGGCGGTAATAATATTAACGCCCTCGCCGCCATCGCGGTCGGTCCACAGCTTCTTGTTAGACCGGACGGTGTTATGAGCGATCACCGCGTGCGCCGCATCTAAAATATTCTTGGTCGAACGATAGTTTTGCTCGAGCTTGATCACCTGGGCGTCTGGATAGTCCTTCTCGAAATCCAGAATGTTTTGAAAGTTAGCCCCGCGCCAGGAATAAATTGCCTGCCAGTCGTCCCCCACCACACAAATGTTGCGATGAGCCGTGGCCAACAGCTTAACCAGCCGGTACTGAGCATGATTGGTGTCTTGGTACTCGTCAATCATGATGTAGCTAAACTGGCGCTGCCAATGTTCCAGAATATCCGGGTGCTTAAACAGCTGAACCGTCTTCATAATAATATCGTCAAAATCGACCGCGCCCGCCTGGGTTAGAATCTGCTGATACAACGGATAGACCTGAGCCGCCACCTGTTGCGCACCCCCGCGAGCGTACTGGCCGTAAGCAGCGGCCGTTAACAGTTCGTTCTTGGCTGAAGATATTAGCGCCGCAATATAATTAGGGGCGTACTGCTTTTCATCAATCCCAAGCTGGCGCATAGCTTGCTTGATTGAACTTAAGCTATCTTGGGCATCAAAAATCGTAAAACTGCTGCTCAACCCAATGTGAGCGCCATCGCGTCGTAGTATCCGTAAACAAATCGCATGAAAGGTTCCCATAAACGGCAAATAACCTTTGTTTTCAACCGGACGCCCCAGCAGTGCCAAAACTCGATGCCTCATCTCACCGGCGGCCTTATTGGTAAAGGTCACCGCTAAAATATTGCTCGGTGACACCTTTTTTTCGCGGACCAAGTAAGCCACCCGATGCGTTAGCGCCTTGGTTTTACCGCTACCGGCACCGGCCAGCATCAGCACCGGGCCCTCGGTTGCCAACACCGCCTGGCGCTGCGGTTCGTTTAGTTCGCTCAACAAATCTTTCATCACCTTATTGTACCAGTCGACCAAGCGTTAAAAATAGCTCTATTATCACCAAATAACATGTGTTAAGGTTTGGGTAGAGCGTGGCCGCGGCCGGCCTTGTCGCCTGTCGCCTCACCGCGTTCCGAATTACCACATAGGCTCCCTTCGTGATGGGTGTCAACATATAAGGTGCGCGTCACGTCGCGCCGGTGATCACAGCGGGACATGCTATGATCGCAGCCCAAAGGTTGTTCCTTCATCCTGGGCACGGAGGTGCGGTGGCGGATGGCCCACCACCGCACCTCCACAAATACTTCGCGCGGCGCTGATGCCAATCATTCCCCCCGGTGTCAGCGTCACATATCAGGGCACGGTCCTTCCCCCGAGGGACCGTGCCCTCAACTCTTTAACTGTAATTATTCGGCTTGCTTTTGGGCCAATTCAACAATTTTGGCAAAGGTTTGGTAGTTCAAGCTGGCGCCACCCACCAGCAGACCATTAACATCGTCAAGCTCTAGATACGCCGAGGCATTATCGGCATCAACGCTGCCGCCATATAAAATCTCAACCTGGCTACCGACCTCTTTGCCAAACAGCTCCACCAGGGTTTCGCGGATCACCGCCACCACCGGAGTAACCTGGCTGGGCTTAGCAAACTCACCGGTGCCAATCGCCCAGATCGGCTCGTAGGCGACCGTCAGACTGCGAACATCATCATCGGTTAGCTGACTTAAGTCAACGTGTAGCTGGTCGACCACCACTCGGCGACTGTGGCCCTCCTCGCGATCAGATAGCTTTTCGCCAACGCACAAAATTGGCTTGAGGTCGTTTCGGACCGCCGCCGCCAGCTTATCGGCAATCTGGATGTCGCGCTCATGAGCGTACTTGCGGCGCTCGGAATGCCCCACGATTACATAATCCACCAAAGGCTTTAACATTGGGCCGGACACCTCACCGGTAATCGCCCCCTCATCTTTTTCGTAAAGGTTTTGGGCGCCCAACTTAAGCAGGTCCGGCTCCAACATATCCTTAACCTGGTGCAGGTCAACAAATGGGGGACAGACCACCGTTGTTACATGAGTATGCGGCTTGAGCTGCTTTTGCAGCCGCTCAACCAACTTGACCGCCTGATCCGGCGTCTCGTGCATCTTCCAGTTGCCCACAATACTGTAGTGCTTCATGGCTTTATATTATCACGGTTATGCCTTTCAAAAGCTATATAAGAATTTATTTCTGTTTTATCAGTTAACACCACCACATCTTTGTGCGATGCGATCGATTGCTGCAATTTCTGACTCGACCTACTGTGATTTTTTAGTGCCCTAGGAAGGTGAAAGACGAAGTCGCTTAAATTATATCCACGCCGCCTATTCTCGCCCCTTAATTGTCTTTTAATGAGGTTCCCGATGGCAGTACTCTTGGTAAAGTTAATTAGAATAACCCTGTCGGCCTTATCCAATAAAGCATCTCGGACATAGCTATAATTCCCATCAACAACCCAATCCTTACCCTTGGTTAAACTCTTTACTTCGCCCAAAATATTGTCTCGCAGAGAGTCTTTCTCGGCAATTAGCTCATCTGGCTTTGTCCTATACAGGCTGCGGCCACCATATTTGAGCCATATTTTATCGAGCTCGATATGAGGAGCTTGGTAAATTTGGGAGAGCTTACGAGCAAGATAGCTTTTGCCGCTACCGCTGGGGCCAATAATTAATACCCTCATTAGCCTTCGCTTTTTACGCCTCCAGCACTTCTAAACCGGGCAGTTCGCGACCGGACATCAGCTCAAGGCTGGCACCGCCACCGGTACTCACCCAAGTGAACTTATCGTGCAAGCCGGCCTCATCCACAAACGCCGCCGTGTCGCCGCCGCCCACAATACACGGAGCGCCCGACTCAATAATGTTTTCAGCCAGCAGGTGAGTGTACTTGGCAAACTCCGGTACCTCGGTAATTCCCAGCGGACCGTTCCAAATCACGCTCCCCTTAAAATCGAGCGGATTAACCATCTTTGCCACCGTCTTGGGTCCAAGGTCAACAATATAGTCGTCCTTACCCACCTCTTTAATGTCAACCAGCTTAGCTGGACCTTTCTCGACACTTTTACTCACCAGCACGTCTTCCGGCAAAACCATCTCAACACCCACCTCTTGAGCGTCACCTATAACTCGAAGCGCAATCTCATAATCATCCTTATCTTGCTTACTCTTACCCACCTCGTGGCCCTGTGCCGCCAAAAAGGTGTTGGCCATCGCTCCGCCAATCACCAACTTATTAACGTACTTCATTAAGTTATCAAGTACCTCGATCTTGGTTGAAACCTTAGCGCCGCCAATAATTGCTACCAACGGCCGCACCGGCTTATCCAGCGCGCCACCAATGTGCTGAATCTCCTTTTCTACCAAGAACCCAATGCCTCCAGGCAAAAACTCCGGGATACCCACCATCGAAGCATGCTTGCGGTGGATGTTAGCAAACGCATCGTCCACATACACCTCGCCCAAGTCGGCCAGCTGACGCGCAAAAGCAGGGGAGTTGGCCTCCTCTTCTTCATGAAACCGCAGATTCTCCAGCATCATAATGTCCCCCGGGCGGAGTGCTTTAGCCGCCGCCACCGCTTGCGGTCCAACACTTTCGGGGATAAACGCGATTGGCTTACCCAGTAACTCAGCTGCCTTTTTAGCAATCGGTGCCAAGCTTAGTTCCGGCACCACCTTGCCCCCTGGCCGGCCCGCCGAGCTTATTAACACCAGCGAGCACCCCTGACCTAGCAAATAATTCAATGTCTCAAATGAAGCCTCAATTCGCAGCGTATCGCCCACCTCGCCATCATCAATCGGCACATTATAATCGACTCGCACCAACACTCGTTTGCCTTTTAAATCTAAATCTTTAACGGTTTTGTATTTCATGAGGAGGCTCCTGTATCTACCCTTTAGTCTACCGACCCATACCGCTTATGCAAGGTATTTAGAAAGGATTCCCTGATAGGCTGTGTGATTTTGCTCCAAGCCCTTGCCGACTAAAGATAGTAGGCTTACGTCATGGCGAAGATACTTCTGGGTCGCTCGCATGATTGCCTGTCGATCAACCGCCCTCAGCTTACCAACCCACTCTTCTGGGTTTTCGTTTGATAGTCCTAGGGCCGCCAAGTTTCCATACCAGTCTGCAAAATCAGCTGGGGTTTGACCACCTCTTCTTACTCTGCCAATCTTATAGCCCTTAGCCCAATCAAGCTCTGAATCATCAAAATTACCCGCCCTAATCTCGGCTAGCTCCCGAACCACCAGTTCAAAAAGCGGTTCGAGCTGGCCAATATCGGTCTGGCTACCCAGATAAAATTCTGAAGTGTCGGAGTCCACCTCAAAGCCCGACCCAACCCCATAAGCCAAACCGGCCTTACGTGCCTTGTCGTGAACCCGCCCACTTAAACCGCCGGTGCACAGTGCATCCAGTATTGACAGAGCCGGTTCGTGGACCAAGTCTCGACCAGCATGAACAAAGGTGAGATAAAAGATGCTTTGATTGTCCCTAAACGGCCGTGGGGTAATGATTTTGCCACCAAAATCGCCAATTTTTGCGGGCACCACCGGGCGCAAAGACCCTTTTGGCTTACCCACAAGCTCATCGTTAATATGAGCGATGATCCCTGCAAGCTCCGCATCAGAATAATCCCCGGCTAATAAGAACATGGTGTTTGCGGTGCCGTAAAACTCTCGACGGTACCGCTTCATGTCATCGAGCGAGACACCCTGCAACCACTCAATACGCTGGCTAATATCAGGGTTCATCTTGGGAATAATTGTGTTATAGCCAACATAGCGAGCCTGGATGTTATCGTTTTCTTTTTTCTGACCCAGCTCTCTTGTTATCACCTGCTTTTCCTGCGCCATATCATTCGGCCTTAAGAGCGGTTCATAGATCTGACTCATGTTCAACGATATAATACGCCTTAGCTCATCTCGGCCACCCTCAAAGTAGTACTTTACAAGGTTGAAGCCGGTCGTCGCATTGTAATAAGCCCCGTCACGCTCAACCTCAACCTTGAATTTAATGTCATCCGGATATTGTTTTGTGCCCTCAAATGCCAGATGCTCCGCTAAATGAGGCAGTTCGTAATCCTGAATCTTGTTTACAAAACGGTATCCAGCTCGGAAATAGCTTCCCCAGTAGAAGGTAATGGTATTAGGGATACGGATAAAAAGCAGGCGAGCGCCCCCAGCTAGCTCATGTTCACTAACTTCGTGCTGCATCAACCCGTCCCCTTATTATCCCTACCAGTCTATCACGGCCCAATACCCTTGAGAAAAAGCCCAAAATAGGCTACTATAACCCGGTCCTTTTAGCAGCGTGGCCCCATCGTCTAGGGGTTAGGACACCAGGTTTTCATCCTGGCAACCGGGGTTCGAATCCCCGTGGGGTCACCAAGGAATTATAGTTTTTGTAAATCTATTATTTTTGAAACCAACAGGGTGGGGCGAGATTCATATCCCGCCCCATGTACCCGTTTTATCTGGCCTACGCTCTTGTTTTCGCTAGACCCTGCACAACCTGAACCTCTTTGAGCTTAAGTAGTTCTTGAGGACTAATGAGGATTTTAGTGACTCGGTTGCCACCACCCATCACCACCTTATCGCGCTGCATCACCTCAGTATCAACATAGATAGGCAGATCTTTGATACCAACCGCTGTAACGCCACCGATCATCATCCCGGTCAGTCGCTGAGTTGTCTCGCCATCTGCGAAAGATAGTTTCTTTGCACCGAGTAGCTCTGAAACCTTTTTATTAACATCCAACCTCGTAGTGGCAAGAACTACGCAAACCGCATACCGAGTTGGTTCAATTTTCCTTGATGCCACCAGTAATGTATTCGCGGCCTGATCTAACGAGACTTTGTAGTGTTCGCAGAAAGCTGCTGTATCGGCAAGCTCATCGCTGCAGTCTAGAATCTCATATGCCATATTGGCTGAGCTTAACGTGCTGCTTACTTTGGGGTCTAATTCATTCTTATTCATAATTTTCTCCATAGTTAAATTTGCGCCTCGCTGGACGCTTTGTTTCGACGTATGGAGTAAATTAGAATCCTTTGAACACCATAAGCCAATAATATCAGCAAGATCATGCTGATTCCATTACCCGGTCGTAGTCTTTAATAGTTGTTCTCCAGATAAAGATTTACTCCACGACACCAGCTCCCTCTTGATTTGGTTCCAATTCGATACACGGTAGTTCACCATTGGACTTATTTAGAATTTTATGTTATAATGTTTAATCGCTTGCTGCGACGATGGTGGCATAGCCACAAGCACCTCTACAACCAGAAAGGCACACCATGCCAAAGTTGATTCTCAAGGATCACTACCTTGTTCTTGGTGTGCCCCGCGAGGCCACCACCAGCGACATCAAGCGGGCCTACCGCGATCGCGCCAAGGAGCTACATCCGGACCGACTCGGACCGGATGCGACACCCGAAGAGCTCGCCGAGGCTGGTTCGCTGTTTAACGAGGCGACCGAGGCCTACGACGTCCTCAAGGATGAGGGTCTACGTCGTGATCTTGACCGCTGGCTGGCCGATCAGCGCTATGCGCCGGTTGAGCCGTCGTTTGACCAGCCGGCCGACTGGACCTATGAGACCCCTCCGGTCCCGGCCACGCCAGAACCCGACCGCTTTGAGCACGAAGGTGTCTGGCTGTACGCGGTCTACACCATCAGCTACTACCCGGGGTACGTCACCGCCACCATTCAGGTGTCGATCAACGACGTGTTCAACCTCACGACTTGGCCGTCAACGCCGCACAACGCCGAAATCACTGGCTTTGAGGTGATTGACGCCAAAGGCGACATCGTCGGACGTGGCTACTCGCTCGAGAGCATGCGGGACAACTACCGCCGCTATAGGACTGAGGAGAAGCGCAACCATGACCGGCGCAGCTGGGACACGCGGCTCAAAGAGCTGCAGGTCAAGCTGGCGGAGCTCGAAGCGGTCGGCATACCAACCGACACGCTCGAACGACTCCTCCGTCACGCCCAGCGAACAGTGGCGGACGCCTTCCAGTGGGAGTACTCCGACAGCCTTTCGCTAGTGGTGTGGGACGACTTTATGCCGCACCACATCGACTCCCGCGGGCGGCGCTACGGTCATTCACGCGACAGCGCAGTGCAGGCGATTCGAGAGGTCGAAAAGGAGATCGAACGGCTCACCAGCCAGGACGTCTCTGAGTCGCTGTTAGAGGAGCTGTTGTCTGGGCGGATCACCCACCCGGACGTCAGGTTCAACAACGAGCTCATCGCCGCCTACGACCTGTTCAGCATCCGGTCGGGCGGAGATATCGATCGCTACACCGAAGAGACGGTTCGGGAGCACTACCGTCAGCGGCTCGAAGGAGTCGCTGCCGATAAGCTCCTGACCACCGATCTACGGCTACCCGACGATCGCGAGCTCATCGAGGAGATGATGGAGCAGGGGCTGTACGATCTGGCACCCATGACGGTGGAGATCGCCGGCAACAAGAAGCCCACCAGCTACCCGGTTGAGTACTTCTTTGACCGGGTGGACGGTGAGCTCAAGCCGGTTGGCGTGGTAACTGTACCGCTGGTCACCTACAAGAAGAACCGCGAGGATTGCGGCGTTAAGTCGACCTTCCCGGTACTTCCCCATGACATCCAGCTCCTAGTTCGGGTCAAGGTGTCGGGTGACCCCGAGGTCATCAGTGACGCCCATCCCGACGGCCCGCTGCTGCGCACCGAGGTTGAGCGCTGTCTCAAACGCAAAGCCCGTCGCGGAGTTCCGCCTGCCGAAGAGACGCCTCCGTGGTTTGTTGGACGAATCCGACGGCCATAAGCAGATGGAAGTTCATCCTGAACGAGCCGTCCTTCCTAGAGAAGGTGCCGGGTACGCAACCCCGGCATAACTTGTATTAATAAATTCCAATTCGATACCCGGCGGTCCACCAAGGAATTATAATTTCATTAAATTAGGGGCACCCTGCGAATAGCGAATTACTACAGCCTAAACTGTAGCTCTTATTGCTATACGCAAGGTGCCAGGTTTCGACTAGGGCAGTGTCTGCATAATCCGGATCAAGTCATTCTGAAGACGAGTTCGCACAAACTTTGGCAGGAGGCTAAGCTCGTCAACGTCCGACAGCGGTGATACGTGGGGGCGCACATAGGTGTGTCCCTCTGGAAGATGCCTAAGAACCTCTAGTCCGGTAGAAGCCTCAAATTCCTCAATTCTAAAGCGTTGCTCCTCTGACATATTGCCTTTGCGAGGGTGCCCCTGAACCCTATGTGGCGACCGAGGCTCTGAGTTAGTACTTGGAAGACGGATCTCAGCATTATTTTTTAAGCGATGGGTCCGAGGTATGTAAATCCAGCTAACGCCGTTCAGCTCCTCCGGCTTCCCCTCGCCAACTAGCTGAACTCCCCCGGCCACACTATGTTGCCGCCTCACGGTTACAAGATCGTGGAAGATTTGCGCAATCAGAAGGTCTAGATAGTTAGTCCCAATGGAGGATACCGTCATCGTGCTTATTTCATGCGTAATATCAGCTCCATTCACCATATAGGTCAATTCGCCGTCGACGGTTTGGATACGGGCAAGAAAGTCCAGGTAGTTAGCATCCTGAACGCCCTTATTGACCTTTAAGGTAAGCTGCTTAATCCATGTATGTCCCTCAATTCTAACCACCATTCCGTGAGGATAAGGGGTGAAGTGTTGGTTGTAGTAAGCGCTCTCAAAAACCCCTTCGACCACTGAACGGTCAACATCCGGAAAGGATTTCCACATCTTGGTAAGCGTTTTTGATGGCACCCATTCTAGGGGGTGAGGGATTAGATCGGTATCATCCTCGCTGATAAAGGGCATGATCTGTGCATCATCAAAGAATGCGCTGTCGATTAGATCACACCAATCGTCCATCGTTCTTACGGGTGGATCAAGCTTGCACCAAGCAGGCTTATGATCTTTTGTCCCAACCAGAAGACGATGCTCAGTCCCGGCTAGAGTATGAACAGTTTTAATGAACACGCCTACTATATCGAACCAGTGCTCCGAAAACTCAGGTGATTCGAAACGCAACACGTTTCTCACTATCCAAAGTCCGCTCACCAAGCTCTCGGGCACCTTGCGCGCCACTCGGCGGATAAAAAATTCTACCCTTTTACGAGCTACGTCCGGGATTTCGCTCGTGAGGTCCTCCGCTCGTCTCATTTCCTCTTGCAGGAGCGAAATAAACTCACCAATTGTTTCGCATGGCTCCCAGCCGACCAGCGCATCGTCAATACCCACACACGGATGAGGCCGGTGAGTCAGATCACCCTCCACTGCCCACGCCCAAATATTCACCAATGAAGGCTGCAGGGCAAGATCTTTCGTTCCGTACACCTCGTACCTCCTTGTCAATGTCCAATGGCTAAATCGTTATATGTTTACCATTTTAGGCATAAAAATAAAAGCTTAAGACCTTTGCTCACTGAAAGAATGCGGCTATATTGCCCCTTGCACTTTTCCGTCGGCCCATCTATCCTAGATACAAGTAACCGAACAAAAACCGAAAGAGGTTACGGTAATGATCGTTGACATGAAGAAGCTCCCCCAGACGGCGGGACTGGCTCAGTTGAGCACTCACCCCTCGAACGAATATGCAGAAGGGGCTCAGCGGATTAAGTCAAGCATCATCCTGCGCCCAGGCAAGGGCGCAGAGTTCCATCCGCTTCTCGGCGGGGAGCAGTTCCTGTTCTTCGAAGGACGGCGGCCGAACTATCAAACCGGTGCTCTCTATTTCGGTGGCACCGACGAACAGCCTTTTTTGGTGTCCGTCCGCGGGCAGCTCAAGGATGTGCTTGAGCGAGACGGCGAACAGGCCTTGTTCGAGGCGCTCAAGCCAGACTTCATCAAGTGGAGCGAAGAGGAGTTCGGTCACGAACACACTCGGCGTCAAGGCGACATCTTCGCCTACCCAGTGCTGAGCGAAGATGGTGAACCGGTGTGTATGTTCGATGCCTTCCAGGAGACCTTCTTCGAATCGCACCCCTACTACGGAATGCAGTCCATGGGAGAGAGTCGGCGAGGCTGGCACTCCCTTTTTGGAACTCGCCACCTACTTGATGGCGACATCGTCGAGGTTGTGGAGTCACCGCGACACGACCCCAGAAATACCCGAGTCGTTCGCCTGTTGGCCACTGGCACCATTCACGCGCCGGATCACGCACCGCTGGTGCTCGACACGCCGCACATGCTGGCGCAGGCAGTCAACCTGGCGCCTCACGTCCCACCATCGCTCATCGATTAGACCCTCAGGTAGAGGCGAAAGCCCCCGCTTGGGGGTTTTCGTTTTTATTGACTTTTTATATTGATTATTCATCTGTTTTATTGTAAAATATAATCTGTTCTTTGAACCGAAAAAAGGAGTTACATGACCTCCACAGCAGCCAGCCTGCTAGACCGTCGCACTTTGGATCTACTCGAACAGTGCGCCGGGTTTATGCGGCTAGGAAACGGTGGCACTGGGATCAACCTGAGTTCGCTCAAGTGGGAATTCGGGTTCCCTCACAAGCTCGAACTGATGAGCACCTACCTTCGCGAACAGGTGGAGGAAAAGTCGAGCCAGACTCTGACCGTCCTCCCGGCCGACCCGGCCCTGTTTCAGTGGCACACCTACGGGCTCAACTGCCTCTACCTGGCGACCTGCCCATACGAGACGGCTGCAAGGGTCATCCGAGAGCTTCAGACCGGAATTCGGCTTCACCAGGTTCACCCAGGCCCTCACGGCCTGATCCTGGCGCCCGCTGCGCCCAGCTGGCAGGTGGGCCGTAACCGGACTCGGCTTCGAGATACACCGCTGGCCGCCTAAGCCCGCTGACCGCAAACGCCGTAAGACCGGCCATGTGGTCGGCGGGCGTTTTGCTTTTATTAGCTCTTATTATTGATAATCTTATGATTTATTGTACAATATTGCTTTCCTTGAAATACCAACCACCGAGAGGCCACATGACTTCCACTCACAATGGGCTCAATGGCGAACTGTATACCTCGCTCCTTGAGTGCGCCGAGGCCATTGCAGAAAGCCGGAGCGAGCTACCCCAAGTCAAACCCGTGCTGCTCGCCTCCCCGCTACGCAGCGAGGAAAAAACCAGTCAGATGATCTGTGTTCTGCGCGGTCTGGCCGACCGAGCTGCCAGATAATACAACCATCCGGCTGGCTGACTCGGTGCTGTTCTTCGAGCAACAGCACCTGCCACGTCCGCGCCTTCACTTTGTCCTGTGCCCCGAAGGCACTCCCGAGGGCGTGGTCACTCAGCTAGCGGCCGGCATGACGCTCTACTCGCTCGACGAGGATCAGGGTCTACGCCAGCAGCGCAAAGCAAGCGCCGAGCAGATCGAGTTCAACCGTCAGAACCAGGAGGATCAGGCTCATCTCGAGGCGGCCCGCGAGGTCGGCAGACAAGAGGATGCTGCCTTTGAGCGCCAACTTCTTAGCGTCGTAAAAGATGACGTCGAAAGGTACACCCCCAACAAATCCGAACAGTGTCGGTTAGCCGCCGAACTCATCAAGGATCGTGAACGCCTTGATCCGGCAACGGCAGCGGCGGTCTGCTCAATCCTCGGAGTCGATTTCGAGGAGCTAGTAGTTCACGTCGTCGGGAGCTACGCCCACCTGGTCTAGCGCCCCGCAGTAACAAGAACGCCCTTTGGGCTGCCGTTACCGCGGGGCGTTCTTTGTTTTTATGCTTGCATTTTATAGCTTGTGAATGCCAAAATAGCATATTCTCTTGAAAGCACCTGGTTGAGCCTGGCTCAACCCCGAAATTGGAGATAGTTATGTCGGACTGGAATATCGAGGTTTTCATGCGACATACGGCCCATGAGCGGTATGGCTACGCCATGAAAGATCTACCCGACAACCTGAAAGATGTCGTGATCAGCGTAGCGGCAAATATGTTTGACCTTGAGGAGCTGGGAATTCAGCTGCCCGGAGCGGTCAACTACCTGTTCTACTTCACCAATAACAGTGACAGCGCCCGCTTCGACGTTCAGGTGCGAGTTTGGGTTCCGGCAAAGCTCTGTAGCGGCGCCGTAAACTCCTTTAAGCACGAGCTGGAGGCGGCGGTCAAAAAGCTTCTGCCCGACGTATCTAAGCCAGAGATCAAGCTAGATCTCATGATCATCCCTTTCTACTGAGCTAGCTATGAGCTTCCGAGAATTAGCAATGCTGCATCTAGAGGTATCGGATATTGTCGAAGAAATTCGGCAAGCCATTCCAACGGGCGTAAAACAGCTGAGCAGCGGGGGTTTTCACTCCCACCAAAATCAAGTTGTGGCGCTCAAAACTGGACATGATCCAACCCAGAATAGCAGCTACTACGCGCTCGACGGGAGCAAGCAGTCGACCCAGAAGCTGCTTAGGGCTTTTGGGGAGCTGGAGAAGTTGCTCCCACCTATTCCATTCTCGCTCACCGAAAGAGAGAGGCTGAACGCGGAATTACGCGAGGTCTACCAAATTGAATACATGTTCTACGGCGAGATCGCTGTATTTCAGTCCTAAATCCCCCCGCTGGGGCGACACGGAAACCCGCACCAAGGTGTGGCCCCGGTCGCACCGGCGGGTTTTTCGTTAAATTGATAAACCTGTTATTTAGCTGTTGACCAAAGGTAACGTATACACAATAATCATAAGCGACATGAGTTATACCGTGAGGCACAATTAAATGGCTCGACTACCTATTCCCGGCCAAGACAACGGCTCATGGGGTGATATTTTAAATGAGTACTTATCGCAAAGCCTATCCGACACTGGAGAGCTTAAATCAAATACGGTTGGTGCCGGTCAGATTCAAGACGGCATTATTACAGAAACCAAGCTGGCAACAGCTGTTCAGACCAAGCTCAACGACACCACCGTTGCGGACGGTGCAATTACCAATGCCAAGGTGGCTTCGGGTGCAGCAATTGCCCAAAGCAAGCTCAGCCTAGCTATCACCAACACCGAGGTGGCCAGTGGGGCGGCAATAGCTCGAACCAAGCTGGACTCCAGCACCCAAACCAGCCTGACACGAGCCGACACAGCGGCGGCGGTCTACACCTACGATTCCGGTACCAATAGTTATGTTGTAACGTCAAGCAGCCGCATCTTTCGCGGGACGGTTGATCCGGCATCGGTGGGCGTTACGCTGGCCTCGGGAGACATCTGGATAAACACCTCCGGGCCATAACATATGGCTATTCAATACCGCAGCGTTGGAACGTCAACCAATAACGGCGCTTTCGTTACCACCCTCACAATCACCAAGCCCAGTGGCGTCGTTGCTAACGACACTCTGGTTGCCGTTGTCTCAATTCGTAACACCAGAACAATTTCAAGCGTGCCTAGCGGATTCACTCAGCGCGCCCAGGGTGGATTTGGTACCTCAAACTCTAGCGATCAAACCATCGTTTATACCAAGCTTGCTACCGGCAGCGAACCGGCTTCATACGACTTTGTAGTTAGCGGAGGAAGTACACCGGCTGCCGGTTTTATGCTGCGTTATTCTGGGGTTGATACGACCACTCCGGTTGAGGCTAGTGGTGGGACTACGACCGCCAGCCTAACCGCCCCATCGATCACCACACTTACCAACAACGCTGTAGTACTAGCAATTGGTAGTCAAAACAACAATGGCGGTAACGGCGGTGTTGCTAGTGATTTTACCGCACCAGGCGATCAAACCGAGCGCGCCGACTATGGCTTAAACACTCAAATCAACCATGCTGTTTTTGAAAAACTCTACGCTACCGCTGGAGCCACCGGCACAGTCACATTAACCAGCAATCTAACCGGTAACTCTTCGGCCGTACATGTTGCACTTAAACCGGCCCCAGACATTGTTAATGTCAACCCGGTGGCCAGCGCTGGCGCCGACCAGACCGTTTACTCCAAAACCACCGTGGTGCTTGATGCCAGCGCTTCGCTAGACGCCGAAGACACAAGCGGAGCCGCCGATTCTAGTCGCGTCCTCACCTATGCATGGACTCAAATTTCTGGACCCTCTAGCCCAACCATTAAAAATGCCAATATTCAAAAAGCCCAGGTGTACATTACCACTACCGGCACCTATGTTTTCCAGGTTACCGTGACCGATTCCGGAACAGCCACCCACACCGATACCGTCACCATTACCGTTAATGCGCGACCCAGCGTTGAAGGCGTAGCGGTCTGGAATGGCAGCCGCTGGCAGAACTCCAACTCCTCAATTCATAATGGCTCAAGCTGGGGCTCCGCCAGTCCGGGCGGTTACGTGTACCCAAGCGCCTATACCACCGGTGTTCCAGCGGGAACCACCCTGAGCACCTATAACGGCAACCTCACCACCTCCTACAATGGGCAGGTGATTGAAAACCTCAACGTTAAGGGCTACATCGAGGTACAGCATACCGACGTGATGATTCGGTTCTGTCGGGTCGAAAACTACATTCGCTCCAACGGCAATTCGCCCATTATTGAAGATTGCACCGTCGCGCCGCCCGACAGCCAATGGTTTGACGTCGATGGCCAACCCACCGGCAACGGTATCGCCCTTGATTTCGGCATTGGCTATAGCGACTTTACCGCCCGGCGAGTGAATATTTACGGATTTGGTGACGCTTTTAAAGCGGCCGGTAACGCCACCATCGAAGATTGCTATATTCACGATCTTTACGCCTACTTAAAGGGTGATGGGGTGAGCACCAACCACTGTGACGGAATTCAGCTAGTAATGGGAGATAACGTCACCATAAGAGGCAATTACATCGACCCGCGCAGCTGGTACTACACCGGTGCACACACCAACAACGGCACCTCGTGCGTAATCATTAAGGCCGATGACGGTGCGATCTCAAACGTAACCGTCGAAAACAACCTGCTTCAGGGTGCGGGCAGCTACACCGTCTATGCCCACCCGGTTGGAGCAAATACACTTACCAATATCGTCATTCAAAATAATCGCTTTATGCGTAATATCTGGTCGCTGGGATCGCAGTATGGCGTGTTTCAGTATTCACAAAGCGCCCAAGCTCAAATCACCTGGACCAGCAACCTCTGGGATGACACTGGAGCGACCATACCGTTAGGTACAGTTCAGCCCACCAACCGTACCGCCGATTAAAAAGAAAGAGGCCCACGAGTGAAGTCGTAAACCTCTCTCGTAGACCCAGTGGTCAGGCGGCAGCTTTCAGATCTGGTTTTGCAACCCGATGCGCTTCAGAAAGCTCAATCCCCCGAATAACTCGATCCACTTCGGCCGAGGAAATTCGGTACTGACGATCGGTGCAGCTACAGGAGCCATCTGGGTGCATTCGGGCTTCCAGTTTGCCCTTGCGCCACATCACCCACAGGATGATCTGCAGCTCCCCGGGTGGGATCCCGACCTCCTGGCTAAGAATCGAGCTACTAACCCAACCCTGGCTGCCTTTGTCGTGCTGCGCAGCCAGCGCCAGCATCACTTGGCGCGGCTGCTCTTCACGAAACATATCTCCTCCGGTACAGCTGAATAGGTGCCTACACTGGGGCCATGTTAACATTTTATGACTTGGTTTAGCTATATAAATCTATAATTGCAACGCTCCACGAGGGAGCAGTTGAGGTTTAGTTAGCCTTTGGGCGAGCGATGCTAACCGTCAGCTGACGGCCTTGAACGTCCTGACCGTTGAGCGCCTTGATGGCGGCCTCAGCCTCTTCGTCCGATGACATCTCTACAAAACCAAAGCCCTTTGACCGACCGGAGTCGCGATCGCTGATCACGTCGGCCGACTGAACCGTACCATGAGCCGAAAAGGTCTCGCGTAGGTCATCTGAGGTCATGCTGTAGGATAGGTTACCTACGTATAGCTTGTTTGCCATGAGTTTTCCTTCTTTATCACGCAGCTCGACCTATGCGTAGCGGCTGAACTGCGATACAAACTCACGAACTCATAACTACGAATCTTTCTGCAGCTTGATTATAGCATGATAACCCCAAAAACAACCGTTTAATCGATGGAGTCCCCGTAGGGACCCCACGGGGACTAAGTTGTCATGAGGTACCAGTAGCGCTTTTTGTGACCTCTCGATGTCGCCGGATCGCCCGATATGGCTTTTTCGAGACGAATGATCTCTTCGTCAATTGCCTCTACCGTAACCTTATCGGTTACATCCTTGAGCACCTGGCGCTGCTCGGTCGCGGTCAGACCAAAGTTGATGCCACAATCGGAGCAATTCCAGGTACCGGTCATAAAGTTACGAGTTTCGTGACCGATGTTCTGGCGAGTCACCCATTCGATCACCTCAACGATGTCGCCGTCATCATCCTTAATGACCATGCGATACTTCATTCGCTCATCAACATGCCGGTAGTTGGCCCGATTAAGGGCGGAAAAGACCGGACTAAGCTGCTGATGCAAGCTTGAGCAGAGCGGGCAGCGCACCAACAGGGTGTACTGAATACTCGCTCGATTAACCGCCTTTGCCTGAATATCGACGCTTACTTCAAAATCCCAGCGCACCAGGTTTGACCTCATTTTGTCCTCTCGGTTGTGAATGGGCAAGAAAAAAGCCGCCCCTAGGCGGCTTGGTCTATTCGCTTGGGCGGATAGTTTTTCATCCATAAAAAGATAACCTAGTTGATAAATTAATACAAGTCAAAATCTTGGTTAAACTTGCCATAACCCCATATTATGGTTATGCTTATTTTAGATTACTAAAAGTTAGGAATACCCAATGGAATCAACTACTACCTATGACACCAGTAGCTACGCAACCGCTACTCCGCAAGTAGACGGCGCTGTTACCGCCATGCTAATGTTTTGGACTATCTTTGCAGTAGCAATTACCGTTGTTGCAATTGTGGCAATGTGGAAGATGTTTACCAAGGCCGGAAAACCGGGCTGGGCATCAATCGTTCCGATTTATAACGTCTACGTAATGCTGCAGATAATTGGTCGCCCGGGCTGGTGGCTACTACTGTTCTTCATCCCGTTTGTTAACATCGTCATTGCCGTAGTGATCGCGCTTGATACCGCCAAGGCCTTTGGTAAAGATGCTTTGTTTGGCATCTTGGGTAACTTCCTGTTTTCACCAATCGGATACCTTATTATCGGCTTCGGTAAGTCCCAATACGTTGGTCCGGTAGCCGCACAGGCAACACCAGCTCAGCCAGCCGCCCCAACTCAGCCGACTCCTCCACAAACCCCTCCGACAACTCAGCTATAAGCCAAGTTTCTGGTTGATCCGCTCCAGCACCTGGTGCGGCGTCAGCTCAGACTTGACCATATACTCAACCCCGAGCTGATCTGCCAAGCCATGATCCTCGGGGTTGGCTGAGTTTGTGAGCACGATAGCCTTTTTAGCAATGTCGGATCGACCGTCATTTTTTAGCGCCTTTAGTACCTCAAAACCGGTTAGCTCCGGTATGTTAATGTCCATTAGCAACAGGTCATATTCCTGCGATTTAAGCTTTTCGTAAGCATCTCGGCCATTACTCGAAAGTTCAATTACAAATCCGGCCGTTTGCAACTTGGCCGTATACATGCGCGAGATAAACGGATCATCTTCAACGATTAAAATGCGTTTGCCGTTTTGTTCGGCTTGCTGTGGTAGCGCTTGGCTATCCTGGGGATTGCTCATTCTAGTCATATTTAGCCTCACTTAGATTCTGAAATTGGTAACGTGAACCCAAAGGTACTACCCTTACCCTCGGTACTCTCAAATATTATTGTACCACCCTGGTCCTCAACTACCCGTTTGGCCAGGAACAAACCCAGGCCGGTACCATCTGGTCGGACATTCTGAGCATTTTGAGCACGATAAAACTTAGAAAACAGCTTTGGCCGAGCCGCTGCCGGCACCCCAATACCGGTATCGACCACCGTCAGCTTAACCTGGTTTTTATGCCGCTCCAAGACCACCCGAACCGACCCAGCCTTGGTGTAATGAATAGCATTATCAATAAAGTTCATTACCACCTGGCGAGTCTTACTATCGTCTAGCTGCATCGTCGGCATGTCACCCTTTGGCCGTTCAAAGATCAACTCAAGACCCTTGGTCTTAGCTTGCGACTGCAGCTGCCTCACCTCTTCTTCAACCAGTTTAACTAGATTGGTAGCGGTTTTTTCAATAAAGAACTTGCCGGCCGACATTCTTGATACATTAAGCAGATCGGCAATTAAGCTCGACATCTGCTGAGAGCTGTCATAGGCGTACCCCAAAAACTCCTTTTGCTGTCGGCTAAGCTTGCCGGCATCGCCTTCAACCACCATCGACAGATACCCCTTAATGGTGGTAAGTGGCGTGCGCAGCTGGTGTGAGGCCATCGAGATAAACTCGTCCTTAGCCGAGTCCAGCTCTTTGAGGCGGGCGTTGGCCGAACGCAGCTGAGCGGTAGCGCTATCGACTTTTTGCTGCAAGGTGGCGTTAAAGTGAGCAATCTCGTCGTAGGCCTTGGCGTTGGTTATGGCTACCGCCAGCTCCTGCCCAATAATCTCAAGCACCTGGATGTCTTGTTGAATGTAAATGTCGCCATTAAGTTTGTCGCCCAGCAGCAGGTACCCAACGAACTCGCCTTTGGTTCTTAAGTGCAGCGACACGCGCATATTAAAGGTTTCTAAAATCTCCTTTTCTTTACCTCGCTCCAGCTCGTCGGCTACCGCCAAGCGATGGCGTAGCAGCTGCAACCTGGCAGCGGTTGGTAGTCGCTGAGGGATACTACCGTAGTGCGCCACCCGGTAGATTCGGTTGTCGTCAAAGACGTACAAATGAGCGTGCGCCACCTTAAGGTGCTCGCCCAGGATTTTGAGTGACTTAGACATCAGCCGCTCCAGCTCAAGCTCACCCACCATAACGTTGCCAAGGTGGTTGATTAGCTCCTGACTGTCGTAGTGATCACGGAACAAAAAGCGGTCGGTGACACGTTCAAAAAAGGCCTTAAGCGGCTGGAAGGTCACCGCCAGTAACACCGCCAGCACAATATAGGTAAGATTTTGTTCTAAGCTATTTTGGTTTTCTGGAAACAGGTAAATTGACACCCCAAACACCGCTAGACTGTAACCACCAGCGAGAGTAAAGATCAGCAAGGTGTATGCTACCGACCGCGCCACCACCGCTCGCACGTTAAACAATCGGTGCTTAACTATGGCATATGAGGTAAAGGCCACAAAGGCCACGGTAAAGAATGAGCCATAGCGGGCCCAGGGGTTGGATCCAATTATTAACGGTAAAAACAGATTGGTCAGTGAGGTGGCTGCCACCATCAATAAGACCCCGGCAAACACAAACCGCACTCTTTCGCGAGCCGCTCCTCGTTCGCGGCGCTCTGCTCTAATCAATAGCGCAAAGGCCAGGAGCATTGAGCCAATAAAGTACCAAATAAATAGTGGGTACAGTGGCCCGGTAATAACGTTAGACGTGGTGCCGTCATACACCGCTTCGGGTACAAAGTCCGGCAACAAAGTAATAACCGCTGCGCCCATTGTTACCACGCTCACCGCCACCATGAACCACCGGCCGCGGAATACGCGCCGAGGAAACACGTTGGCGAACAGCACAAAACTGCCCATTGCCAGAGCTGCCGACCAAAAAGCCAGGCGGGTCCATAGCAGAGCACGAGAAGGGTCTGAGTCGGCCAAGTAATTTACAGACACCCAAATGGTGATAAAACAACAGACTAGGCCAAAATACTGATTGGCCCGCTGACGAGGGTTGGTTTGAACCGTAAAAACGCCCAGTACCACCAGCGACAGCACCACCAATACCGTCAATATTGAGCTTATGCTTAGCACATGCTCATATTAGCATATTTCAGGTGTCTAGCGGGTAATGGTGCAGATGATGTTGACGCCTTGTTCTCGGCCGCCGTAGCAGCGTTCAATCTGGCTGCAGCGGCCACCCGCGCGTTGAATCTCGCCTATCAACTGCTTTTGGGGTGGGAACTCAAACACCGCCGAACGAGACAGCTCACTTATTAGTAAGTCGACCAGCCCGACCATTAATAACTTGGGGTGGAGCAGGCGCCACCAACGGTCATGGCGTAGATGCTCCTGCACAATCACCTTACTACCCGGCGCGATCGAGGTGGTCATGACAATCCGACCGGTTGGCTTAACCACCCGCAAGCACTGCCGCCACAACTCTTCACGATTCGGTACCGCGTAGGCCACATTTACTAGAGCCACTCGATCATATGATGCGTCGGGCTGTAAACCTAAAAACTCAATCAGCTCACTATTAACCAGCTCGGCTCTTCCGCCCAGCTTGCGCCGAGCTCGCGACAGCATCACGCTCGAACTATCCACCCCAACCAATTCTGCACCCTCGGTCGGCTCGACCAACTGCAATAAATTACCGGTACCGCAACCAACATCTAAAAGCCTGTTGGCACTACTCAGTTCTAACCGGTCTCGCGTCAGCTCAAGCAAATGCCGATAAGGATAGAGGTTGAGTAAACCGTCGTAAACCAAACCGTATACCTGCCACAATCCTGAAACCAGTTGTTTGACCCCAACGATTCGACCAAACGATACGATAATGCTCAAACCGATCCAGGCCCATATTAGTTGAACCAATAAATTTGGTAGCCTACTAGCAAATACTAGCGGTATGACGTAAGGAACAAAAATAATCAGCCGGTAGAGTGCAAAATCAAGCCAAAATCGACCATTGGTTAAGCGGAAGTCTGGCTGGCTTGCCGCTACCACCAAGCGAATTAGCAACCTCCAAGCCGGCTTAAAGGTAACAACCCATGCCACCGCAAATCCTAAAGCAATCATCCAATCAGTCATACTGCCTCAGCAAAAAATGATCGTCAGCGGTAAAGAAGGCTAGTAGCTCGCGATACAAAAATCGTCGCCCCGGATGCCAACTGCGGCGGGCCTCGCGCCGCAACCGCGCCTCCCCCTCCTCTACTTTAAGCATAACCGGAATGATTTCTTCACCGGTATACGGCGTGGGTGGTCCAATCTGGATTAGAGTTGAGCCAAACAGCTGCTGCAGTCGCTTTAGTAAGGCCGGACTACAAGCCATCAGCCATAGCTTATCCCCTCGATCGCGGCTATGTCGCCACATTTCGCGATAAAGCAGTAAGCTAGCCACCATGCCAAAGCCCCGCCTCTTAACCAAGGCCGACACCTCTACACATTGTGACGGCAGATAACCCTGAATTTCTTGGCGATATTTTTGCTCAATACTAGCTTGTTGAAGCAGGGGAAGGTCACTACCACCTTTTTTATGACTACGAATATGACGAGCAGAAGCTACCACCTCCTCTTTGCCACCTTCGTTTATGCGTGTGGTCACAAAATAGGTTGAACCGTCTTTATGTGGATCAGCTATATCATTTATTTTTCCGTCGCCATTAACATCTTGTTCATAAATGTAGCCCTTCGCCAAATAAACCTCGGCATGAAGTCGCTGGGCGGCATCTAGATGGCCAGGGTGATCGGTAATGTAGGATCGCAAACGCTGCTCGGGCTTACCCAGGATATGGCGATGCAGTCGGCTGTAGAAAAGTCGCTTCATAAGAGGTTTGCGTTTTGCTTCTAAATCTATGATCATAATAACAGCTTGATGAACCGTAGCAAATCAAACACCATTACCGACCCCGCCCCTGAATCACTGCTTGAGAGCCGGTGGTTTGTTGCTATGGTGGTTATCACCCAGTCCATTCTTTGGCTACCAACTCGCATGGTCGCGCCTCTGTTTGTCCGCAAGTCCCAATCGCTCTGGCAACCAACCCATATTAATCGTGACCGCCCCTTAATCATATCGTCCAACCACCAGTGTCGTATGGACCACTTCTTGGTCTTAAGCAGCTTGCCCTGGCGAGCCTACTTTAAGCTAATGCCGTATCGTTTTTTTACCGCTAACGACCTTTTCTTTTTTCCACTCAATATTATTTTGTTACTGTGCGGTAGCTTTCCAGCCTTTCAGCACAAACGCCTGCCTTACGGCTTACGAGTTGCCGAACAATTGCTATTAAAAAGCCAAACCATTTTTATTTTTCCAGAAGGCAAGCGATCGCCGTGGCGGGGCAGGCCGGCCAGATCTGGAGTTGCAGTACTAGCCCAAAATGTTGACTGCGATATCCTGCCAGCTAGCGTTTTATGGCATAAACGTGGCTGGATTCGCCAGTGCAGCGTGGTAATTGGCCAACCGGTATCGGCCCAAAATTTAACTGCGCAGAAGATTCTAGACCTGTCCTTCAAGCTAGGGAAACACCACCGTATCTGATAGCCATGATATTATAGTTTCATCATGGACATTAACGCCCTTTACGCCCTACTTGCCACTACCGCCGTTAGCCTAATTGCGGTTTTGGTAATTGTAGCCATTCCGCAACGCTGGGTCAGGCAGCATGAGCTGTACTTTTTGAGCTTTGCCGGCGGAGTTTTATTAACCAGTTCCATTCTGCAATTTGTACCAGAAGCGATCGAGGCTAATCCAGGTAGTCCGGCACCCCTCTACGCCGCTTTATTTGGATTTGTAACCTTCTTTTACCTAGACCGTCTGTTTAGCCGTCTGCACCACCACCCTCAAACCGATGACGGGTCAGGTCACCCTCACAAAGACCACGTGCGGCCGGCCGGGTGGCTGGTTGTGGTTGGCGACGGACTACACAACTTGGTTGATGGTATTGCCATTGCGATTGCCTTTTTGGCCGATCCAGCCCTGGGTTTTGCCGCCACTCTGGCAATTGCCGCTCACGAAATTCCCCAAGAAGTGGCCGATTACGCCATCCTCACTAAGGCTGGCATGAGCAAGATGCGGGCTCTAGTCTTAAATGGGCTATCTGGGCTTACCGCTGTATTAGGAGCTGTGATGGTTATCCTAGTGGGGGAGATTACCGAGCCAACTCAAGGCCTCTTACTTGGTCTGGCCGCCGGTATGTTTTTGTACATTGCCGCCGCCGATATTATTCCCGACTTGCAGCACCGACGCCACAGTGGCGGCAAGTTGACTCTGCCCTTTTTAGTTGGAATCGGCACTATTGTTTTAATCAGTGTATTCATGCCACATACTCACGGCGGCGAAGGGCAACATACTTTAAATATTGAGACATCACAAAGTAATGAATTTTAAGCGCGCGTTTACTTTTGGGGTTGGGGTATTTTTATTATCGGTTATTCTTTATCATCCCGAAGCCACCAGTTCTTGGCTTGCTACCGCCAACTATATCGGCGGTCTTCCGTTACCACTTATTGCCTACACCAATTTAGCTGAGCCAGTGGTTAAAAGCGCTGTTATCATCTCGGCTATTAACCTAATAATTAGCCTATTTGACCTCGTGGTTATTACAGGCGCAATATATCTCGTCTTCAGACTTATTCGAATAGTTCGTCACTAAACCTCTATAGGACTGTTTCTTCAACGATCTTAAGTAGTTTAGGGAACTTAACATACTCCGCGTTATCTTTAGCTGAAAAGTGGCCCTGGCCCGGAATCATAATAAACTCAGCCTCCAGCTTGCCGGCAATTCGTTTGGCCCCTTCAAGCGGACAGTGCGGGTCGTTATCGGAATGGATCACCACAAACCGTTTTGACTTAGACTTAATGGCCTCATAATCAAAATCCGCTTTCATGCCAACCAGCTTGTCCCATCCCAGATCACCTTCAAAGACTCCGACCATAAAACAGGCCTTTACTACGGCCTTAAACCGCTCATCATTTAAAAGCCCCAACACCTCAACCGCACCCGAAGAGTGGCCAACGATAATGGTCTCCTGACTGAACTCAAACTCTGAGCTCAGCAAAAAATCATTATAGCGCTCAATCGAAGGATAATCTGCACCCGGCAGATCTGGCACCCAGGCCTTGTAGCCCGCTTGCTCCAGCTGCTCCCCCAGCCAGCTAAACCAGTGGCTGGTGTGGTCGGCATCGGTACCATGTAAAATCAAAGCGTTCTTCATGCCTACCAGTATAGCAAGCTACTCTGCCGGGGCGCCAAACCAACTGTAGCTAAACTCGAGCGACTTGCGCGCCAGATCAATCCGAAAGTTCTCGTTGGCCCCGTGCATGTTGCAATCATCGTTTGCAAACGGCACAAGTAGGGGGTCAACTCCCAGCAGTCGTTGAAAATCGGCCACAATTGGGATCGCGCCACCAACGTAAGAGGTGACCACCTCCCCGCCATACGTCTCGGCTAGCAAGCCGCGGGATCGCTGAGCCGCCTCTGTTTTTAGGTTGAGCTCAACCGCGCCATGCTCGCCGGTCCAATCAATGGTTGCCACGGTATAATCTGGCAGCGCCGCGAGTAGGTGCGACTTAACCGCCTGTGCATTTTTCAACACATCCTGGCCTACCACCGTGCGAACATTAACTCTACCTTCAGCGGTGGCAGGCACAATGTTGGCATAACCAACGCCGGTATAACCGGAGTTAATGCCACTTATCTGCAGGGTCGGATACAGGCCGGTTTGAGTGTAGAAATCAACTTCGTTGGCCGTTACCAGCTGCTTTACACCAAAGTGCTGATCGGCATTCATGGTCTTAGCGATTTTGGCGTTGGCCAAGCGGATCGCTTCGGTCGGCTCAACCATGCCATCGTAAAAACCATCTACCAAAACGCGCCCTCGCTGATCGGTCAAGCTCGCCAAGGCGTCTGCAAGCACCTTGGCTGCATTCGGTACCGCGCCTCCAACCAAGCCGGAGTGCATATCGGTGCGAGCGGTCCGCACTTTAACCCGCAGGTTGTAACCACCGCGCAAGGTCGCTTCGAGCGTCGGTCGATTGTTGGTCATGTCGCCATCCGATACCAACAGCTCATCGCAAGCCAACAGCTCTTTGTTCTGCTCAATCATTCTGTCTAGGCAAGGGTTGGTGGTCTCTTCATTACCTTCAATCAAAAAGATTGTGTTTGCGTCTAACGAACCATCCTTGATGCGCTCAAATACCGCCACCATGTGAGCCAGTATCTGCCCTTTATTATCCACCGATCCGCGACCAATCAGTCGCCCCTTGTCCTCGCGCAGATCAAACGGATCGCCGTTCCATCCCTGGCTGACCTCGGCGGGCTGCACGTCGTAGTGGCCGTAAACCAGAGTTGTTCGCGGCTTTCCGGCGTCGTATCGCGCCACCACCACCGGGCTACACTCCTTGTCTGTAAGCAACGTTACCGTAAAGCCATTTTGCTCAAACAAATCCTTAAGCCACTTCACCGTCTTATCCATTTCCGGTAAAAACCGCTCGTCGGTAGAGATGCTTTTAAGCGCGACAAACTCTTTTAATAGCTTTGCGTAAGTCTTAAACATGATATTTCCTATATTACCTTATGTTGTGGGTGGAGCGCGCTATAAACGCGCCCCACCCAGTCGGCCAACCCAAACCAACTCAAGTTAACCGAGATGTCCTACGTTACTACAAGGTGGTAGCTGCTACCACTTGTGCGGATCGAACTCGAAGCCGTGCGGCATGAGCTCACCTCCTTTGGTCGTAGGTACAAAGAACCCGCTCTGGAGAGCGGGCGGGTGGTTTGTGTTTAAAGCTTTACGATTGCTTAATTTTGAGTAACACCAACCACCGGCTCGCCGTCCAGAGCGAGTCCAAAATGCCAAAACTTGTGGTTGGTTACTGTATTCATTGCAGGCAGCCTAGCACGCTGCCGTTTTGAATGTCAAACAGATAATTGCTGAATGAGCCCCTCAACAGATTTGCAATACCCAGCGTACAACACATCGCGACCAAGCTCGCTATCACGTGTCATCGCATATACCGGCTTGGCTTTAGCCAGGGCGTAACCAACCTCCAGCGTTACACTATTGCCGACTCTCCCCTCAGGATTAAACACAAATAAAACATCATAATCGTCTATTGCTTGATTATGCTCGTTAATAAACCTAAGCTGCAACTTGCGGCGATCCGCATCGGGCAGCTGGTTCCAGTCTTGAGGCTGCTTTTGTTGTGGCGCATACGCCTTAACGCCACGACCCTGTAACTCCTGAACCCACTGTGACATCTGATCCGCATACCGTAATGAGCCCGAAAACACGACACTCTTCATGCGCTAAATCTTCTCTACCGGCTGACGCAAAATCGTCTTCAACTTGTCTTCCGGTACGCGGCGCATATCACTCATATAAATTTCGTGATGCCTACCGGTCATCTTGTAACCGTGCTCCGGGATGTAGGTGTTGTGCATCTCACTTAGCACCGGGCCTTCGTTATCAAATGATCCAATGTGTAGCGTCTGTACGCATGTACCCTCAGCCAAAGTTTCTAGTCGAATCTTATCCAAATGCACCGGTACTTCTTTCTTGCTCGCAACTTTTTGCTTAGCCGCTTCAAACATTTCGTCGGTAATCCAGTCCGGCACCATCAGTAGCACCGTCCAGTCCCACTGGCTTTTGTCGCCAGACGCATACACCGACATATCATCTGCCCACCACAGCCCCTCCATTGGCGGGACCACGTAATCCTTATCCAGCTGCTGCTTGCTCATAAACTTGAGCGTGTAAGCCACCGGGTAAACCGCCTCAATTGCATGCGCAAAATCGGGTGCTTCAGGCGCGCCATGACCATCAACCATTAAGTACTGCATTGATGGCACCTCGAGCACTCGGAACTCACCGTGTTTTGCCTTGTATGAATCCAAACTCTTCTTAAAATCGACCTTCATGGTGAGCCCTCCGCTTATATCTCTATTTTACTCCGGTTTGTCTAGGCAACCAATTTGGCGCATAATAAAGGCATAAAGGGAGAGGTGATATGGCTAGCAACAAATATAACGCCGCGGCTAATGGTGGTGGTAACGCGGTCTACGGCTTAGGTTTAATTGGGGCGCTAGTTTACTACGTCCAGCATTCCGAGGGCATTTGGGGCTTTATCGTTGGGGTCTTTCAGGCTCTGGTCTGGCCAGCTTTTGTGATTTACGACCTAATTGGTTTTTTGGCTGGTAAGTAGTTAGCGACGATTTGCCTGAAGTGCAAAAATCAAGAAGCTACTCATTACCTTATCGCGGCTAATTCGCGAGCCCATGCCGGCCAGAGTATCGCCATACTGGTCTATCTTTGAATCGATTTTTTGCCACACCGGATCCCGGTTAAGCGTGCTCCAGGTCTGATTTTCAGCCCACATACCCTGAGTCTGTGGCGATTTATCGGCATGAATCGTCTTGGCAGAATCTAAAAACTGTTCATATTTTGCAGCTAGCCTCCGCGCGAAACCAGCCATCTCGCCCTCGCTCATGCCTTGTTCGCGCATCGCTTCAACCACCAGTTCGATTCCCTTACTGTCGGTGTATCCCGACTCGCCACGGAGCTCTCCCTCAATACCTGCCGCCTCATAGGCTGCCTTAAAGGCATCCCCTTCAGCCTTGGATGCCTGCCGCTCCTGGTCCTGTTGACCTTTAGCTGCTTCGGACGAATCTGGCAGCTGACTCTCACCCTTGCGCAGCTCCGAAAGTGCACGGTAGCGCTCCGCTATCATGGTGACATCGTAAGGCTCGTCAGCGCCACGTAACCTCTGAATGGTTTGGGTACTAAAACCAGTATCCTCTAGCTCATCAAGCTCAGCGTTAATTTGATCAACTCGATTCTCTAATTCCTGCTGGGCTCTACTGCTTAATTCACCTTTTCCAGCCGCGTAGTCAGCCAGCTCCATCGAAAGTGTCAGCGGGTCAATATCATCCCGCGCCTCTTCCGCTGACCGTTTTTGCCACTCCGCATATGTTATTCCCTGCTCCTGCGAGACCCTTTGATCAAGCTGGACCTGTGTGCCAATCTCCGCTGCCAGCGCAGCCGCCAACTCTCGGCTTGGGCCATGCTCTAATGCCGCCCTATCAGCTTTATCCCTATCATGATCAAGCGCTTCAACTATATCCTCTACCGTCTTGGCGCCCTCCGGGCGACTCGGCAGCTGCTGCTCTACTCCTGGTTTGGTTGGATTTTCGGGCGAATTCACAGTTACCTCAGCTTTCCGTCGATTCTATCACGACTGAGACCGACAAGTTTAGTGATTAAATCTTCTGAGAGCGGTTTTTCGACCGTAAACTGAACCGTTCCCTTTGATGTTTTGTGCTCCTGCAGTTCATCTGCCAACTCCTCAACCGGCATAGCGCCCGGGAACAAACTCATGTGGTCCTTAAAAGCTGCAAAGCTCACTAAATATTTCTTTTTGTATTTATACCCTGGCATGCCATAGGTTATTACCTCCTCGGCCTCGGGTGCAGTTTTAACAATAATTGCCTGAACCCGCCGCAGCTCGGTTTGCTGTGGCTCCGGTAGGTCTTTTAAGTAGTCGGCAACAACTCCCATGTCTGTATTATGGCATAATCACCAAGCTCGGTGGGCATCAAAAATATAAACTCTATGCCGCGCTCCTAAAATGTAGTATAACGATCTCAGCCGGCCCGGCTGTACCTTGCCTTTTTAACACCTCAACCCGAGAGGACAGTACGGTGTCCACCAATACTTCAACGCCCGAACAGCAGCTCGCTGTTGTCAAGCGGGCGATCGAGAAGTGCCGACCCCTACTGCAACACCTACCCGACAGCCAAAAGATCATCGATCTAATGGAGCTGGGCAAGAACCCTCACAGCATCAAGGGCAAAATCGATCCGCCCCTCAGCACTGGAACTCAGCTATTCACGGTTACAGCTGTTAACGGCTTCCACTACGAGCCGGAATCAGCGAACAGGGGTGAGCTCTACGAGATGGTCCTCGATACCAATGGGAAGCTAGCCGTTTGGGCGCGCACCCCACTGGAGGGCATAGATGATGCCTACCGGCACAGCTTCCGGACCCTCAGTGGTAAGGAGCTCATTTATCTGCTTGAGGTCAACCCGAACCTGGCGCAGGCCCTCGTCAATAAGCTGGGGGAACTGCTCCATAAGAGCGTGGTCAGCCTTCAAGACCTCCTACTTGAACACGACGAAGCCAGCACAGACATTGAAGAGATTGGTGCGGAGCTGAAAACCACTCCTCCTCTCGCGGCCTGAACTACTGTCCCGGTACGACCTAACGGTTGCGCCGGGGCAACCCGCAATTATTGCTCTACTTTAACCGTATCGCCGGCGCAAAAATAAAAACACCATCCCTGGTCGCCGCTTGACCGGCCTTACTAGGGTCGTCTTTAGCCCGGCGCGTTTGGCGGCAACCACATCGTTTAGCAGCCTATCGCCCACCATCATGATTTGGTGGGGAGGTACTGCTGCTGCCTCAGTAATACGATGGTAATATTTTTTTCGAGGTTTTTGGACCACCCGACTGGCGGGCACTACTACGGCTCCAATCGACTCGGCAATAGCACTAAGATCGCGTCGAGAATTGCTACCAATTAAAATATTCAGGCCGGCCTGACGCAAACTATTAATATGCTGAACTTTAAGCGCTGCAATCTGATTTTTACGACTCTGCACCAATGTTTCATCAACATCAAAAACCACGTAGCGCACGCCGGATTGGCGTAGCATAGCGACATCAATGTGCAGGACGGAGTCGACAACGTGGTGCGGACGTATAGCTGATTTAACTTTGGATTTGAACATGCAATAACTTAATCATTGGTAAATCATTATATACTAGGTTCAAAGGGGAGTTATTATGCAATTTTCTATACGCTGGCGTCTACTCGCCTTACTGGGTGTAATCTTTTATCTCCTCACCTTTTTTGCACTGTTTTATTTGGTGCTTTTTAATATAGTGTTCATGTCGTTATTTATTGCTACCACGCTGGTTCTATCGTACGCCGGATGGCTAATGTTTACCGGTCATGGTGGCCGGTTCCGCGGCGGGCTTGGTTTAGCCGGCATTAGCGCTATTTTATTGATAGTCGAACTGGTTGCCTTTGCACGGGAGCCAGGCAACACCCGCGTTTTGGCCATAACCGTAATTATGGGCCTATTTTATTCTGGTCTATTTGCGGCTTTACGCAGGCAATATTGGCAAGAACGTAGACTTCAAGGAGAATCGCAGCGCCAATCTCCTTTTAAAAAGCCGGTTCTAATAATCAACCCCAAGTCCGGCGATGGCCGGGCCGTTAAAGCCGGACTTGCCGCCGCGGCCGAAAAGCAGGGCATAAAGGTGGTTACCACCACGCCAGGAAGTAAAATCGAGCAGCTCGCACAAGCAGCGGTTGATGACGGCGCCGATGTGCTCGGTATTTCTGGAGGAGATGGCAGTATTGGCGCAATCGCTCAAATCGCGATCAGCAACAACCTGCCCCTGGTGGTTCTACCAGGCGGAACTCGTTGTCATTTTGCTCGCGATATTGGTCTGGACCCGAACCGGTTGGTTGACGCCCTAGCGGGTTTTTATGGGGTTGAGCGAAGAATTGATGTCGCTAAAATTAACAACCGAATATTTTTAAACAACGCCTCGTTTGGTATTTACGCGGATATGGTTGATCAACCTCAATACCGCGCCCATAAGATACAGGCCGCCAGGAATGTGCTTCAAGATTTATTAACCGGCAAAAAACCGGCTTACGATTTAAAATTTACCATGGGTAAAAAGCGGTACTCACAAGCCGTAGTGGTTTTAATCGGAGTCAACCGCTACAACACTATGAGCTTATTTGAGCTTGGCCATCGCCAGCAGCTCGATGGTGGCGTGCTTCAAATTAATGTTGTACCAACAATCGATGACGCTATGGTCCGCCAGCTGCTCCGGAATATTGGACTTAAACAACTTTCCAACAATGGCGCAAACTCCAGCCTACAACAAGTCGAGCTATCCAGCTTTAAAATTAACAGCTCCAATTACTCGATCGTAGTTGGTGTTGATGGCGAACGCGAAACCTACAACGCTCCAATTACCGTTACCTGCTTGCCAAAGGCACTCAGGCTTTATGTCCCAGCCGAAGGCGACCGTCCTCGTCCTGGCAGCATATTTAAATTAACAATGCTCCAACAAATGTGGGGCGCTATCACCGGCCGGTTGCGTTGAATTATCGTTACTAACTTTTTACTTATCGGTTTTTAATACCATCAAGGCGTAGCTCATTGCTATCGTCATTGTGAGAGCCACCGCTCCCAACGTGCTTATCGCCAATCATCGGACCCTTTTTAATAACGTGAACCAAGGCCATCGCGTGCCCACGTCCAAGATCAAAATCTTGCTTTAACCAGTCTACTATCTCCCCCGCTTTAGTATCTTTGTCAAAGCCTTTGGCCTGAGCTAGCTCAATCAACTCATTTGGCGTTTTGCCGGTTTTTTGTTCAATGTTGTCTAAATAGGCTTGAAATGACATAGGCCAACCATTCTTGGGTTAATAATTTACCTACATGATATCAAAAATAATTACTTAAAGTGATGCGACCCCGATGGGCCGGAGCCGCATCGGGGTCGTGAAGTGTTTAGCCCGAAGGGCCATAGGAGGGAGTCATGTACTCCGTCGGGTGGCGGAGCATCTTGCGCGTCAGCCGACGGCTGTAGAACATGTCCCCATCCACGTAGCCCTGAATTCGAAGCGGACGACTCTTCGCCATCCTCCGAAGCGAGCTAATTGCAAACTTGCCGTAAGCCTCACAGCGACCGACGGACGGACCGGAGTCCGCATAGCCTTCCGCCACAGCGACCCAGCCCTTACCCCTGAACCGACGCTGCAACTCCAGCTTGCAGTGATGCTCTTCTTGGTCGGCGAGCGGAAAGCCGACCTGGACATACACCACGTGAGTAGGAACATCGTAGTACAGGTTGATCCCGTCCGGGACCGCTGGCGCACCGCCAGCATTAGCCTGGCTCACGATCAGCGACAGCAAAGCAGCCGCGACTACCGAAATACATCGGGCGTTAAGCAACGAGTCTCCTTATCGGAATGCGAGTTTCACTAAACTCATACCTGGTTTAGCGTCATATATTATAGCATAAGTTGTATAAAATAGCAAGTATAATTCCTGGAGGGCCATCTGGGATTCGAACCCAGGACACGAAGATTAAGAGTCTTCTGCTCTAACCAACTGAGCTAATGGCCCATGTAAATGGCGCGCTCGGAGAGATTCGAACTCCCGACACCTTGGTCCGAAGCCAAGTGCTCTATCCACTGAGCTACGAGCGCTCGTAGCGCGTCCTTAGACCGAGAAATAATACCACTTATTGATGAGTTTGACCAGCCCCAACGACCATCGCAACGTGTGCAATGATCGTTAGGGCTTTTGATTTCACGCGGCTATCAGGCGGCTACCAACCAGCTCGCACAGCTCCGACTCAACCTGTAGTCGGTAAACATCACCAGGGCGAGGACTGGGCGTCTGCTGGATGCGACAGTCGAGGAAGTTGGCCAGACTCGGAGCTGCCTGAAAATCCTCGCAGACGATCACCAGATCGAAGCCGGCATAGCCGACCAGCTGACGCTCAGCTTCGACAATGAAGTTGTGGCGGTGACCGGCGATGTACGGAACCTGGAGTTTGCAGACAGGGGCCTCCAAACCGAACCTTTCACATAGACCGGTGACGGTCTCGCTGGCGTACAACTCCTTGGTGTAGACCACCAGAATGCGCGGTGCGTCCATGTTCCACACAATGTCGTTGTACAGCCCGTCGATGTCGCCATCTGGACCAATGGCTGTAACGAGCAACACCGTGCGCTCGTCACCAAAATCGCAGTTCTTCCTGCGCCGGAGGGCTTCCAATCTTTGGAGCAAACCCATCACGTGCTTCCTCCTAGTAGGGGACGGCGATAATTCTACGATAATGCAAGCATAAGTGCAAGTGGGCGATGGCGACAGTCAAACCGTCGCCATCTTTTAGTAGTTCTCGCTGCGGAGCTCGTCCGGCAGGTTGGCGGTATCACAAACATCAAACCAGCCATCTGCCGTCGTGGCCTCATGACACAGGTCCGCGAGTAGGGGCAGTTGGTGATCCCGACTGGTTCGAGCACTTTGTGTGATCGCAAGCCACACCGGACCTTGATCGCCGACCTCGCTCAGGTGAAAGGAATGAATCTCCGGAGGCAACACTCCCGGCCGAGTTCGCATGCTGACGCCATAACTGTTGATCATCAGCAGCCAACGGTCATCACCAACCGCTCGCAACCACAACGGATCGCGTCCGGCAAACTTGGCGTGGACAGCGTCAAAGTCATCCTTGAGCTGCCGATCTGCATCGGTGGGTTCAATCGATGTTTTCAGGATAGACCAGCCTTAAGTTGAGTTTTACATGAACTACGTTGCTGTATTGTAGCATTAAAAATAATTGCGTTGGCCGGTTCCGACGGACTTTCGTCTATCGGAACCGGTTGTGAGCCTTACGACTCGTCGGGCTCGAGCAAAGCATCGACCTCCTCGGGGTTGTCGAGCGTGATGCGCTCGAACGCCCGCTTGCCGAGTGCGGTGAGCCGGTAGTGGTGCTCGATGGCGCCCCGAGCCGGCGTCGTGTCGAACTCGGCGATCATCCCCAGTTCGAGGAGCTTTCGCGCGTGGTAGCTGACGGTTCCGAGCGGTTCGTCGATGAAGTCAGCCACCTTGCTGGGGCTGCTCATCGCCTTGTCGCCGACCGAAAGGCAGATGATCACCTGTCGCCGCTGCGGATGACCGAGCGCCTTGGTGATCGCCACCGCCTCAGTCTTGGCCTGCTCGCTCTTTCGAGTCTGCTTCGGCTTCTCGCGAAGCTTCACCTTGGACTGCTTGGCCATGATGACCCACTTTCTAAAGTCGAGGTGCGTTGTCCCGCTATTTAATTACGAGATTGCATATAATAACATATTTACTTTAAAAACACAAGTATTATTCAGTAATTATTGCTGGTGCGCCCGGAGGGACTCGAACCCCCGGCCTTTGGTACCGGAAACCAACGCTCTATCCAACTGAGCTACGGGCGCACAACCGCCTCATTATATCTAGGTTAAGTAATAATCTAAAGTGACGGGCCGCCGTTACCGACTTCGTAATGAGGAGCCGGGGGCTGGTACGGCTTTTGGGGTTTTTCCTGCGGAATATTGAGGGTTATACCCGAAACCATACCAATTACGATTGCAACATAGTTAGCCCAGTGCAGCTCAGCCTTATCCAGCTTACCGTCTTTAAGCTGAACCAGCTGGAGATAACGAACTGGCATCGAGGCAAGCATGACTATACCAAGAATGGTGCTTTGCAGGCCCAAGAGCCCCCAGGTTTCAATAAGATGATCGCGCACTAGCTGGCGACTCCGCTTTAACGCCGCGACCGGACCAAGATCTTCGTGAATTGCGGCGAGGGATGCCAGCGCAAACCAAGCCATAAAGATGAAGCCTGGGATGATAAACAAGATGAATCCGCCTATCACCGCTAAGGCGTAGAGCAAACCGACTACAAACAGTTTAGGAATTAGCCGAATCGCTCGCTTACTGCCTTCACCGATACTTAATCGCTGACCCTGCGCCGCCGCCAGCATAATCACCAGCAGGAAATTCTGAATATAAAGAGCATACAGCGAGAACAGTAAAAGCAGCAATAAAAGCCCTCCGAACAACGCCGCACCCCCGCTCAAACCGCTATAAACCATGCCGGCCGCCACAATCACCGCGATCACAAAGAAGAGCGCTATCACAAAAAGCGAAACTATTGCGAACACCAAGCCACGAATGTTGAGCTTGTAGGCCTCCAGCGACGCGGTTATTAAATTAAATGGGTTTGACTCGTACTTTACTGGGATCGGATTTTTGGTGGTTTTTGCCGTTGCCATAGGTTTTCTTTCTTATTGCCCCTATCATACCATATTGCTTATGTTGCGCTAGTACGAAACCGTTTGGCGCGCTACAATGGTAGCGATGAAGAATACCATATCGATCACCGGCGGCAAGCCCCTACATGGCACAGTCACAATTGGTGGCGCCAAAAACGCGATTAGCAAGATGATGATCGCTAGCCTACTAACCGATCAGCCGGTCACCCTCCGCAATGTACCGGACATTAGCGAGGTCGATATTACGGCCGACATTCTTGAAGCGGTTGGCGCTAGGGTGATTCGTGACGGTAATGAGCTTAACATACACACCCCCAAAATCACCAACACCAAGGTGGCTAAACAGAGCCGCCAAAATCGACTCAGCGTGTTAGCGATTTCGCCCCTGCTGCACCGCGCCGGTCACGCCGAGCTGCCGCTGGCTAGCGGCGACAACATTGGGCCACGCCCGGTCAACTTTCATATTAACGCCCTCAAACAAATGGGAGCGACGTTTGAAGAAAAGCAGGGTGAGTACGACGCCCAAACCACCGGCCTACACGGGGCTACGATTCATCTGCCCTTCCCTACCGTTATGGGTACCGAAAACATTATTCTGGCCGCCACTCTAGCTAAGGGTCGGACCTATATTCACAATGCCGCGATCGAACCGGAGATTGTAGATTTAATTAAGATGCTGCAGCAGATGGGAGCCATTATTGAGTTCCGTGCCAATCGCGTGATTATTATTGATGGGGTTGAGCGCCTTGGCGGCGTTGATTTTACGGTTATGCCCGACCGCATGGAGGCCGCCTCCTACGCGGTCGCCGCTATTGCTACCGGAGGAGATATCCTGGTTAAGGGCGCCAAGCAGGATGATATGATCACCTTTCTTAACACTTTGCGGCGAGTGGGTGCAAGCTACCAAATCGAAAGTGATGGCATTCGGTTTGCGCGCGGCAACCAGCCGTTACGCGGTATTGAACTCGAAACCGACACTCATCCTGGCTTTATGACCGACTGGCAGCAGCCCATGGTGGTACTGCTAACTCAGGCTCAAGGTATGTCGGTGATTCACGAGACGGTGTTTGAGGATCGCTTTGGCTATACCGAAGCGCTGCGGCAAATGGGCGCCAATATTGGGGTGTTTTCTAAGTGCCTGGGGGAGTTGCACTGTCGCTTTAAGGGCAAAGGCTACAAGCACAGCGCTATTATTGGTGGCGCCACCCCTCTAACTGCAACCGATATTGAGATGCCCGACATTAGGGCCGGCATGGCCTACGTCATCGCCGCCCTGGTCGCGCCAGGAACCTCTCGCCTAAGTGGGGTTGAACATTTAATCCGCGGGTACGGCCCAACCGTTACCGATAAGCTATCCGCTATCGGTGCCGACTTTTCGACCGACTAACTTTTAACTTTGCCTTGCTGGCCGGCTGTTTACCGGTTTTTGCACCAGGAACCGCCGTTAATACTACGCCCTCCCACGGCTCTAGGTAGAGGTGCTGGGTGATGATTTCGCCATCGCGTTGACGGTTGGTTCCAATCTCAACCTGACCAACCAAACCGTTTATATCCTGTGGCTGTGATGACATATTTAATACCACCTTGGTCGCCTTGCCACGCTCCCAGGCCCACACGTTTGGCGCGACCGACAACGAACCATAACGGCCGGTCTGCAAGTCGGGCAAACGACGGCGCAAAGCCACTAAATCTCTGGTAAAGTTCCAGGTTGAGTCCTTGAGCTGCCACTGTGTACCCACGCTGTATTTGTTTAGATCACCAAACGGCAACCACGGCGTGACATCAGGATCGGTAAAGCCGCCGCCAGCAACATCGGCCCACGGCATCGGGGTACGAGCTCGATCTCGCCCAGGGTAGATTGGCCACAGTCGCCTCCCTACCGGATCCTTTAACTTCCATGGCGGTACGTTGGTGTTAACCAAGCCAATCTCATCACCGTAATAAAGCACCGGGGTTCCCCGTAAGGTCAACAGCATCATGAGTGCCAGACGCGCTCGCCGCGGATCGCCGGCGGCCCAACGACTCGGGAATCTTGGCTGATCATGGTTTGAACCGGTCCATACCGGCCAATCCGGGGCCACAATCGCCGCTTCGGTTCGCTCAACCACTCGGCGCAAGTCTTTAGCCCTAAACGGGGTGTGAATAAACATCAAGTTAAAGGCTAGTTGCAGCTCATCGTGCGAGCCGTAGTAGGAGGCGAGCTGACGCACGTTGTACAACAGAGTGCTCTCGCCCAGCAGCAGCTTGTGCTCTTTGTACGATTCCGCAATGTCGCGCCAGGACTTTAGGATGTCATGTAATTCCGGCCGCGAAATGTTATAAACCGGCCGCTGCCCCAGTAGTTTAACCTCTAGCCCGTCGTTATCGCGAACACCTGGATTGTCCCTAAAGCGATCGTCCTTAATCAGCATGTTAAACACATCTATCCTGAACCCATCAACGCCACGACCAAACCAAAACTTCATAATTTTCTCAAACTCCTGGCGCACTTTTGGATTGCGCCAGTTTAGGTCAGCTTGATCGGTAAGGAAGTTGTGTAAGTAGTACTGCTTGGTTGATGGATGGTACTTCCAGGCTCCACCGCCAAATGCGGAGCGCCAGTTTGACGGCGGCCGCCGCCCATACTTTGGATCGGCCCAGATATACCAATCCCGATAGGTTGCTCCTCGGCCGGTAAGAGCGTTTTGAAACCATGGGTGCTTAGTACTGGTGTGATTAGGTACAAAGTCGGTAATGACCTTGATCGAACGGCTGTGAGCTTCGGCAATGAGCTGATCAAAGTCCTCCAGCGTTCCCAAATCGGGATCAACATTGTAATAATCAATCACGTCGTAGCCCCAATCGGCGTTGGCGCTCACCGTTATGGGGGACAGCCAAATTCCGTCCACGCCCAGTTCTTGCAGGTAGTCCAGTTTAGCAATTACGCCCTGCAAATCGCCAATTCCGTCATCGTTGCTGTCAAAAAAAGAGCGCACGTAAATCTGGTAGATTAGTCCGCCCTTCCACCATTCGGTTGTTTCTAAACCAGCTGATCTCACCTCGCCATTCATATCAGCCGCTACTCAGAGTACTTAATTGCAAGAATCAACATCCAAACCACATAAACGTTTACTGTTAGCCCCAGTAAGCCCAAGGGGACGTATATAATCGGGAGCTCGGCCCCGACCAGCAACGGGTCGCCAAACATGCTCAGCCACAACGGCAAAAGCACCGTTAAGGTTAGCACCACCGTCCCCAGCAGTAAGACCAGCCAACCAGCCTTAACCACCAACGAGTGGGCACGGTGGCGCCAGCTGCCTTCTTCGTTAAGAAACTGCGTATCAATAACATAGTTGTTTCGCATCGATATTAAAACGTTGCTCACCGCGATGTAGCCAATGTAGGCCACACAAGCCACCGCCGCCCAAAACAGGCCAACCGACAGTTTTTCAATAAAAGGCAGCGAGCTGAGTTGTACCAATTGGTCATTTAGCGTCTGGCTAATGTCGGACTCCGGCACATAAGAGCCTTGAGCGGCTAGGGCTACCAATAAATTACGGTAAGCGATCACCATTATTGCCACGGCCACGCCCAGGCTCACAAAAACCTGAAGCGGGGTTGGTATAAAGATGCGCTTGAGGGTTTGGTTCAGATTGCCAAGCGGTTTCATGCTACTACTATATCAGTAATAGCGCTTATGATTCCAGATTAAGACCGGTAGTACCAATTGGTGCTGGGTTGAGGTTGGCGGCCTGGTCGGCTCTTTGCTTTGCCTTTTGCTCATGGCTATACAGCAGTGTGATTCGCCAAATAAACAGTATGGCCAGCGCGTTTAAGCCAAGATTAACCAGTAGGTTGGTGGTGGTTGGCAAAAACAGTGGCACCAGGAACACCAATATACTTTGAGCGATATACACAAACAGGCTGTTGCGCCCCATCGGCAGCAGCAACCAGCCAAGCCAACGATCGATTGCGGTTTCGTACTTACGGAACAAGACGTAAATGGTGGCGAACCAGAGCGCAGCCATCAAGATTCTTCCAGGCGCCAAAGACAGCTTATCGAACCAGTCGCCGGTTAGCGTGGCTAGACCTTGCAGACCGCCAACCAACTGAGCGCTTAAGCCGCTCGCCGGTGGGGATTGATGTAGCCATGGCCGGACATGAACCACCAGCACGCTCAGACTTACAGTTATGACGCTCAACGCCACCATCGATTGCCGCACCTGTCGACGGGTAATTGATGACCAGTTGCTCACCCATGCTTCTAGTGGTTTAAGATAGTAGCCGGCTATCATTCCGCCTGCAAACAACAGCTGCCAGGCCGCCACAAAGTTGCTACCGCGGAACCACCAAATTAGTAACGAACCGGCAATTAGCTGACGCCACCAACCTTTATGCAAGGCGTACAGCGCCAGTGGAGCCAGTGCCATACAGATCGCGTAGTGCGACAAAAAGTCGGCCCACCCGTAAAGGTACTGAAAGCTGAGCGACTGCCAAATTAAGGTCGGCCAGGATTGGCCAACCGCCAGTCCGGGTTTTAAGTCGGCGTGACCGATAAAGAGTAAGCCGATCGCGGTAAAGGCCAGCGTTAAACCAACCGCCCACAAATACAGCTGAGCCGCTCGCTGCCAAATTTTGTTCCGCACCTCGTTAAAAGGCCGCTTACGTAACTCTTTGCCGCGAATCAATCCAATCATCATTCCCGAAATAATAAAGAACCCTTCGGCGGCCGAGGCCCACAGCCAGCCCTTACCGGTTATAAGTTCAAACCCACCCGGAAACAGCGCCAAATGGTCAATTAAAATAACCACCAATAAGTAACCGCGCAATAAATCCAATGCTAAAATTCGGCTGCTGCCTTGAGTCTTACTCATACAAACAACCTACAACCCAAAACTGAGGATATCCTTAAAAACCACACTAGTGGTAGCTTAAAGCATTGGCATATTGACCACAAGCCTCAATAAAAACGACCCCTCCAGGGGGCCGTTTTTATTTGGGTGAAGGTCATCTTTCGTTAGTAGTAGGGTAGTTAAAGGTTGGCACCTCCCGGGCCGCCGTGACCGCGCATACCGCCGCCAGGACCTCCCATCATCAAGTAACCGGTTGGTATGCCGTTGGCTTTCTCCCAGGCCTCAATATCCGACTTGAGCTTATCCATCTCGGCCTTACGTTGCTCCATCAGCTGCTGACGCTCGGCTTCGGTTTTGCCGTCCATCGCATCTCTTTCCGCCTTCATTGATCCTCGCTTTTGCTCCATTTGAGCCTCAAGCTCTTTGTGCTTGGCTAGAATCTTCGCCTTTTGATCCTCGGTTAATTTACCATCCTTAACCGCCTGCGTTAGCCGCTGTTCATAACGCTGCTCACGCTCCGCCTCCCGCGCAGTATGGTCCTCATCGAACACCTTTTGGACCTCGTTCTTATCAACGTTAAAACGCTGAGAAATCTTATCTACCAAGCTAGTACCGGTAGTGCTGGTCTGCGCCGATGCCACGCCCACCATCGAGCCTAGCCCAATAACGGTAGCCGCCCCTGCCGCCACCATGGTTTTTCGTACGCGCATGGTTCCTCCTTATGCCTTAATGACATAGCCATACTACAAATTGAGTCTGAGAAAATGCTTAAACCGGCAAACTTTGTTTGGGCTGGTTGAGCGGTAAAGCTACCACCATGGTCGTACCCTTGCCGGTCTTGCTGCTAGCCGTGATCGTCCCGTGATGCATAGCGGCTATCTGTTTAGCAATCGATAGGCCAAGCCCATAGCCTTCAACCGATTTAGACCTAGAGGCATCGGCTCGGTAAAAGCGATCAAAAATTTTAGGCAAGTCCTGCTCTTTTATACCAATGCCATTATCCTTAACCTCGATCTCAGCGCGACGACCCACCCGCCGCACCGCTACCTCTATCTTGGGTTTGGCCTGACGATATTTCATCGCATTTTCGAGTAAGATCACCACCAGTGCCACCAGACTTTCCTGTTCACCCCGCAAGCTCACCTTGTCGCCGACCACCTTGATTACGGCACCGGTCTCCTTGGTTATGGCCTCCACTCGCTTAACCGCAATATCCAGTACCGTCTTGGTATCGGTTTGGGTAAATACCACTCGACCGCCGGCCTGGTAACGCGACAAAGTTAGTAGACTGTTCGCCAAACTGCGCAGCTTATCGATCTCCTCAAGATTACTTTCTAATAAGTTTTTGGCGTCCGCGACCCTGAGGCTTTTGTCGCGTAATGCCACCTCGATTTCGGTTCGCATGGCCGTTAGCGGCGTCCGTAGTTCATGTGAGGCATCGGCCGCAAAACGCGTCTGAGACTCCAGCGCGTCCTCAATCGGACGCAAAGTGCGACCAGCCAACCAGTAACTACCAACCCCTCCAACAACTAAAACAATCAGGTTTACCAGTAAAAGTTTAAAGGCAATGCGGTCTCGCCCCTGCTCCAACTGTTCGTCGTGAATCTGCAAAAAATCAGCCGTCGGTGGCAGGTAGCGAAACCGCGGCTGGTGCTGAATTGCCTCAATTTGCAAGCGTAAACTTTCATCCAGGGCGTTATACGAAACCTGGTATACCGCCGCGCTAAAACCAAGACTAATAATCATTAAGATGCCCAGGTAGGCGGCGGTTAGCTTAACAATGGCCGAACGAAACATTGCTTACTCCACCGCCAACTTATAGCCAAACCCCCTGGAGGTATGGATTAAATTTGGACCTTTAAACGGTTTATCTATCTTATTACGCAAGTAGCCAACGTACACCTCAACCGTATTTGGCAGCACATCGGAATCAAAATCCCATACATGCTGAATGATGTTGTTTTTGGTTAAAGTCTGGTTTTGGTTGCGCATCATATACTCTAGCAGCGCAAACTCCTTAGTCGTCAGCTCCACCTTTTTGCCCGCCCGTTTAACCTCATAGGTTGAGGTATCCAGCGTTAGATCATCAATCTTTAAAACCGTGCCGGTGCTTTCTTGCGGTCGGCGCATCAGTGCCCGCACCCGGGCCACCAGTTCCTCAAACGCGAACGGCTTTACTAAATAGTCGTCGGCGCCGGCATTCAACCCGCCAACTCGATCACCGACTCCGTCTTTGGCCGTCAGTAACAGTACTGGGGTGTGAATTTGTTGCCGACGGAGTTCCTTAACGATATCCACCCCCTCAAGTAGACCGGGGAGCATTCGATCAAAAATCATTACGTCGTACTGCTCAACCGTCGCCATCGACAATCCCTCGTCGCTATCGTAGGCAACATCAACCGCAAAAGACTCCTGCTCGAGTCCCTTTTTAATAGCGTCCGCAATCTTTTTTTCGTCTTCAACTACCAGAATTCGCATAATCCAATTGTACACCTGGTAGCTGAGGGTTTGCTGAAAGTTTGCTTCGACTCCTGCTACACTATAGTTATGATCAAGCTCAACCGAAATAGCCAGATAGCCCTTATTGCACTATTGGCTGTTGGGCCGCTAATCTGCCTCTCATTGCCCTTTATTCCTTACTTTGGTCTTGGTGGTTTTGCGTTCGCAGCTTACGGCCTCATTGCCCTAGCGGTTCTTGCAGTACTAGCCATCATACTTACCCGAGGCACCGTTCGAGTTTTGTCAATTATAGCTTTGCTATGGATAGTTGCAGTATACGCCTGGCTCGGCTATGGGTCAGAGCATATCTTTGATGGATTTACTTTTTAAAGCCACAACGGGTTATGCTTGGCCCCTTCTAGCTTATTACCCCAATCTTTAACCGCCTGGGGATATCCGCCATCATACTGCCCATACAGGCCAAACGGATCCCAAATCGCCGAAGGCTTACGGCTACGCGGCACTCGCTTACCAAACGTCATAAAGTGCAGATGCGGCTCGGTGTAGTAGGTGTAATCCATGCCACGAAAGTCCGGCCGGCCATCCTTGCCGATCTTAGCAAACTTCATACAACGCTGACCCCAGCCGCAACCGGTCATACCAAGCTCGCCAATCACCTCGCCGGCTTTGAGCTTTACCGCTACCGATGGCTTCCTATACTCACTGACCACCGCCCGCAGCACCGGCGAAAACGCCAGATCTCCGGTCGGCTTGTCTTGCTCATCCTTGAGCTCAACCGACTTGTAAAAAGGAATCTTTGGATTCACCCAATCAACGTGCGCAAACTGCGTGTACCGCCCCTTGCCGTGCCAACCTTGAATCACATAGCTGCCAAAAAAGATCGGGAACTCGCCCTTGCCAGCCGGTGCTTTCAAGTCGGTATTGCGCGGGTTACCCTTTAAGGCCCCCTCAAGACTCAACGTTTTGGGCGAGCCATCCTCATTGGTCAACGCAAACTCACCATAGGTTGCCACATAGTAGCCGTCGGCGGGAGCTAAAATTTTAGTCCCCCGTGGCGCATCAAAATCAATCGCCTTATGCGACTCAACTCCATGAAGCGCGATCTCGGCCGGATGGTATTTGTAGCCGGTGGCTATCACCGGTTCAACACCAGGTTCAAAAACCGGTCCAAGAAAAGGAGCAGGGTACCAGGGTTCACTCATGGTTTTATTATAGGGCAAATACCTACTGCAACAGCACGCTATAATTTGGCGTTTGGTTTAAGGCTGGAATCTGAGCCCGAAACAGCTGGTTGGTTAAACCAACATTACCACCAAAAGTTGCTCGCGGCGTATTACAGGATGTCTCCCAGGTTTGCAACACCACATTACCGTTTTCGCGCAGCTCGTAGGTGTAGCGGAAACCAGTAGGGCAGCTACTAGCTACCTGCTGTTGATCAGATTTGGTGCGCTTGCCAAATCCACTCACCTGTAAAGCGTCCATAAGCTGGGTAAAGGCGGCCGAATTATTAGGCAAGACCTCCGACTGAATAACCTCGTTGTTATAGGTTTTGTAAGCCGTGATTGAGCGCGAGCTTGGGCTCACGGTGATCATGCCCGAACGAAAGTTTTCGTTAGCCACCACCGGACCCTGAATCGTAATTCGCACCTCGGCGTTCGAGTTGTTGGCGTAGTCACTCACATTAACATCGTTAGCCCGCGGGAGTACCTGCGACTGCGGCATAAACAGCCGCAAGCCAAATACCACTACGATCGCCGCCCACACCAGAATAATCACTGCTATGACGATGCGCGTGCTCATCACTACTCCCAAGTTTTCTACCTCTATTATAGCTCAGGGAGCAATAAACCTGAAACACAAGCTATTATTGAGCCTTAGTATGCACCTTGTTGTATTCGCCAACCAGAGCAACTAAATTTTGCCACTTTACTTCCACCTCCCCGTTAACAAATTGGGGCGGTAGCTCTAATTCGCCCGCCAGGAGCGTTATTTCTTCAAAAAGTGAATCATTTAATTCCTCTATGAACATTGTTCGGGATATTGAATATGCGGCATCACGTAATGGCATTCTGCCTTCATTTTTAGCAGCTATCACCTTGTTGCAATACTTAATAAACAGCTCTGGCTTATCTTCCCTGGTAGCCTTTTGTAGCGCTCCCAGGTCTGCATCTACTAGGTGCGAAGAAGGAAAATTATATTCATCATAATAAGTCATATTTACACTCTTTTGATAACTAAATTGTAACAGTGGCACGAGCTAGTACAAGCTTAGCTCGTGCCACTTCTCGACTCTCTACCGGAAGTTATGTGGCCCGCGTTCCTGGAATGGGTCACGGCGATACTCGATATTGCCAAACTCATCCAGGACGTAATGGGCATGTCCCGCTCCATCGGGACGACCCACGCCGCCAAAATAGACGTGCGTTTTATTGTCTTTATGAACAACTTTTACGTCATGACCGTAGTGCTGCACCCCAGCCTTAAATGCTACATCCCGCCTTGATGCCTCCAGTACAGCCTTGCGGTCGTCAAACCGCTCTTTTGCCAGTCTAAACTGGTGCTTTTTATCCTTAAGCACATCGCGGGTCGCTTCGAGGCCACGTTGTGCGGCCTTGCATTCCTCTACCAGAGAACGACGCTCACTCACCAGGCTAGGCAGCTCAGCCCTTAGCGACCGGCCCTCGGCGGACTTACGGGCAGCTTCATCGTGATCACCGTTCAAAAAGGCGTTTGAAGCGGCATCGTAAGCAGCTTTCATTTGATCGAACTTGCGATCATGCTCAGCCCTCAAACTCTCTATTCGATAACCATTGCGCGACTGCACAGACTGAACCTCATCCCAAGCATCATCATGCTGCCGCCTGGCATACTCCTTTGCCTCCCAGGCACCATTCATCTCGGTGCGAAGACGATCAAGCTCTTCGTCGTGGGGCATAGTTTATCTTCCTAGTTGTGAAAGTGTCTCGGTCTTCACGCAGATACCGCGTGAATGCCTATTATCACATGCGGACATAGAGCAGACAATAATACTATATGCCGTGCGAACAGCTGCTAGCCAAATACCGTCATAATTTGCATTTGGCTTGAGTAAGCGCTAAAAACTATATTAATCTTCCATCCTTAAGTTTAAAAGTGGTGTCGGTTTTACCGGCTATGGCAAGATCATGAGTAACTACCACGATAGTGGTGTTTTCGGTTTTTGCAAGTTTATGAAGTAGGTCAAAAATCATTTTGCCGGTTTGCGTGTCAAGATTGCCGGTTGGCTCATCCGCTAAAATTAAGCTCGGTTTATTTGCTAGCGCCCTAGCAATAGCCACTCGCTGCTGTTCTCCCCCAGAAAGGCGGCCTGGCTTACGTTGCTGCTTGTCAGCACCTAAACCAACCCGCTCCAACAACTCAATTGCTCGCTTTTTTCGAAAACCAGATTCAATACCGGCAAACTCCATTGGTAACATTACGTTCTCGATTGCGGTAAGATTAGGCACCAAATTATAACCCTGAAACACAAACCCAATCTGCCTGCAACGGTAGTTAGTTATTTTACCATCGCTTAGCTTAGTAACAACTTGACCACCAACCTCAACCTTACCCCCACTTGGCTTATCTAAGCCGCCTAAAATTGACAGCAAGGTACTTTTACCGCTACCGCTTTTACCTATAATCGAAGCGAAGCTACCGTCTTTTAACTCAAAACTAACATCGCTCAACGCAACCACCTTAGTATCACCGGATGAAAACTGTTTTGTTACATTAGAAACCTTCAACATTATTCTGCCCTCATTACTTCTGCTGGGCGTACTCTGGCAATTATGTACGCCGGTATTGAGCTACCAGCTACGGCAATTATTAGCGCCGCGAGGAAGCCGTAACCCAACACTTCCCAGCCAACTGTGGCCTGAATGCTACGCAAGCTTTCACCTCCAATACCCGCAAGACTGCCGAACGTCCGAGGGCCGCCCATCATACCACCCGACCCTGCAGCCGAATTCGCACTTGAACTCACCAGTATCTTAGTAACCGCCCCGCCGGCCGCAACACCGATGCCAATACCTACAATCGCCGCGAGCAAGGTAAAGGTTATAGCCTCGGCAACAAACTGTGTAACGACTTTAATATTAGATGCCCCAATTGCCTTTAATACACCAATCTCACGCCGGCGTTCGCGCACAATCATCATCATAGCTAGCAAGATGATGATTGCTCCGGCAAACACCGACCCAACCAGACTATAAGTCGATATACTCTTAATCCCCTCTAGTGGCTCGAGTGCTTGGCTGGAGCTATCTTGTAGACTGGTTACGTCTGCCACATCACTACCTAGGCTGTTTTGGATGTCTAAGGTTGTACTTTTGACGTTGGATATAGAATCAACCGTTACTATTGCGCTGCTCACCTCTCCTGTCTGGCCACTTAAACGCTGCACCGTAGACAGCGGCATCAACACCGCGTTATTAGAAAAACGGTTGCCAGCATCGTAAATCCCCTTTACAGTCACAGTTTGGCCATACACCGTAAAGGTTGAGCCAGTTTTAAGCAAGTTTTTTTCTGCCACTGCCGTACCAATTAATGCCACTAGTTGATCTTGCGCTGGGTCAAATTTTTCTCCACTCGTAACTGTTATGGCACCCCCACCATCAAGTATTGAGCCACTCAAGCTATCGGTACCAGTCAACATTACCGGAGGTTTAAAGTTACTGTTCGGCTGCCGACCGGAAGGTGGCGCCATCTGGCTACTGGAATTATTGCTAGTCGATCCTGAGCCATTGCGCCGGCCCAGACTACCCGCCTCCACAGCAGATTCCAAGCTGGTTGAATCGCTATCTAGTCGCGCTCGCAAAGTTTGAACTACCGAATTGACATGGTCAATTTTATTAACCTTATCAATCTCAGCCGTAGTGAGCGGCTCACCTCCTCCTTCAAAACCACGGACGCCGGCTGGCGAAATTGTAATAACGTTACCAATTGATCTTTTTACGCTATTAATTTTAGAGTCAACCGCCTGCCTAGCAATCAACATAGTTAACGCTAAGCCAATACTAAGCGCCAATATAAGTACAATTGAGAAGGTTCGGATTGAGTTGCGGAAGGCGTTGCGTACACCACGAGTTATTACGTTCATATTTCCCTTAGCTTAGTTGTCCATCTTAGTGTAGAGACTAAAACCGAGAAAACACTGAGTCTATTGCTTTGTTTTATGTCAAAGCTATACAATAGCCGCAGTGACACGGTCGATGTTGTTTGTTCGTCGCGAATGATCCGATCGGCTCGTCACCTTCGAGCCCCGACCAAACTGACCTCATGGCATAAGGGTCGAACTCGAGCGGCAGCAAAAAATCAGACCTACGCGCGCGCTTAAAACGGCCCGCCCAAGAAAGTCTGTGTTGCCGCACCAAACGGTCCCCATGCCTTGGAGGACCGACCGCAGGGCGGGGACGATTTCGGTCGTCCCCGCCCACTTTACTTTTTAGGATTTATAAATTGGACAATAATTCCTGGGGCGAGATATGGGGCTTGAACCCACGACCTCTGGTACCACAAACCAGCGCTCTAACCAGCTGAGCTAATCTCGCCATGGTGGAGGCTGCACAAGGCAACCCCCGAGCTATCTTCAATGACTTGAAAACAGGTCGGGAATCACGGTTGGAATAAGGAAAAATGGCGCCCCCGGTTGGATTCGAACCAACGACCTTAGGCTTAGAAGTCCTCTGCTCTATCCAGCTGAGCTACAGGGGCCAATCGGGGCTAGAACTATGGCATAGTACCAGATTTGAGTAAGTTTTTAAAGTCCTACTGCACCATCGGCTGTTCAACGCCATTACGGAAGTATTTACCATGGCGCATTTGCTCATCGCTATCTGGCTGATAGGTTGATGTTTCGATCCACATCGGTGCGATCATGGCAAAATCCCACTGGCCGACCGCGTTGGTGGCTGAGCTGCTGTTGGCGGTGGTGCGCAGACGGAACCAAGACTGACCGGTGAGCTGCTCGCGATGATCCTCGGGGTTGGTCATGTAGGGACTATAAGAGGTTGGGGCGGTGATTGAGATTGAGTCAACATACACTAAAGCACTGGTTACCGGTGAGCCGACATTTTTGAACCCACCCTCAACGTTAGACTTACCGGAGTAATCTCGAACATCTAGGGTCACCGTACCACCGGTTCCCGACTGGTAACGCGACGACCAGTTGAAACCAACCAACGACCCATTGATTAAATCGTACACCGGGAACTTAACGTGGGCCGCCTTAGCTTCGAGGCTGGCCGAGGCCGTAACCTGAGGATCAAATGGGTAAAAATCGTGTCCCTGATTGGTCGAGGTGTCTTCGGCCAGTATGTCCCAAGTTGAAGCCGAGGCGGTCGTATCAATGTTGCGAGTGTTGTCGCAACTGCCGGCATTTTGGGTACCAAAGCTAATGCTACAGGTTGTGTTGTCGCTATTAACCGCCCCTACCATAATGTAGGCCGTATCGATCTCAATCGACTGGGTGCCATTAGATAGTCCGTACCACCCAAGGCGCGCCTCTCCATTGTTAACATAGTCGCGTAAGTTAACGCTGTTCTTAGCAAACACACTGGTGGCATCGGTAGCGCTACAGGCAATTGAGCTAGTGCTCAAATCCTCCCAGCTAGCGGTAGTATAGTTGTAGATCTTTGGTCGGTAGTTAATGCCGGTAGTCGAACAGCGATGTTCGGCGCGGAACGCAATTGTATTCATGCCGGGTACAATTTTAATATTCTTAAAGGTTAAGTAGCCGTCGGCAATACTACCAGCGGTGCCAGCCCAGGTTAACCGGGTGTCATCGCTGGGCTGCTGAATATTGCCGCCAAAACCAGCATTAGCGCCAATAAAGTTATTGGTATTACTATAGGTTCCACTCACCGAACCACTACCAAGATTGGTAAATCCGCCGGCATTGTAAACCGAGTTGACCACCGGCGAGATGGCTAGATAGTCAATAGCAAAGGTACTGGTGGTATTGGTGGTTGAGTAGTAGCGGACCTTAACGCTATTTGAACCGTTTAAGAAGTTACCCAATGGCGTACTAACAGCGGTATTGGTACCATCATTCCAATACCCATCATATATCTGCCAGGTAAACACTGTGCCAACTGCCGTATCGGTTGGGTTTTTGCGGTTGTTAAGCGTCCGCCAACCGCCACCGGTACATTGCGCATCGGCGGCATTATCCACGCTAGCAGTCGATACCCAGTCGCAAACCTGCACCACGGTCTGTGGGACAGTGGCATCTTGGTCAAACTTGGTTTCAATCATCATGGCATTGGCACCGTTTAGAGCTACCCCACCAGTATCTAACTGCACATTCATGCCCGAAGCGGTACTGGCCACCACCCAGTGGTAAGAGTCAGACGAAAGTGTACCCTTCCACGAACCGGTATTTGTGCCTTCGGTCGATGAGCCACTGGCCCCCAACACATTCTGTTCGGTTCCGGTAACCAGGGTGCCACCGGTTGGCGCAAACATGAACGAACGAGTGGGAGTTTGAGCATTTTCCACCCATTGGACACTAACCATGGCAAAATCTAGATCATGCACCGAGTCATTCGTCTGCGCGCCACCGGCAGTGGTTCGCAGTCTAAGATTAACCTTACTGTTAACACTATCAACGTAAGCCGAGGCATTAGCCTGTAGGCCAGTTGCGGTTGTGGTCCCCCCGCTAATGTTATCGGTAAAAGCCACGCCACTGGTTGCGGTTGCGCCGGTCGCTGTCCATCCGCCGGTCACATTGTTCCGGCCGGTATAATCTTTGGCCCCTAGCTGCACCGTATCGCCCATGCCTCCATTAAAGCGTCCGGCGTAGAAAACACCGGTGGTCTGTGCCGAGGTGGGCAGAGTTGCCGGAAAGCTAAGGTTGGCGGCGGCGGCCTCTTCGGCATTACCATCATTATCGTTATCATAGGCGTAATAGTCGTGACCCTGGGTGGCCGACTCATTTTCGGCCTGCTGCCTCCAGGTGTCGGTATTACTGGACGTGGTATCAATAGTTCTGGTAGCACTACAGTCGGTCGCCCCAAACCCGGAGCTTACTACGTCGCCACTACTGATACTGTGTTTTTCAAACATCCACTGCGCATCGGCATCGGAGTCGGTCGGTCCAGTTATGTAAATATAGCTCGCATCAATGGCTACGGTCTTAACCAACGAGTCGCCAAGATATTGGCTACTGGAATAGCCGTCCGCCCCAAAGGAGGTATCAAGAGCCCCCGTGCTCAGGTTCAATTTAGCAATTCTCCAAGTACTGGTTGGGTCACCATCTCGCCCCCCTACATAAATACCATTAGCATCGACCTTAATCGTGGTTGCCTCATCGTCGGCACCACTAAAGTTGTACGACACCGCGCCGGTAGCACTACCAAAGGTGCCGTCTAGGGCACCATTACTCAAGGCTCGCTTCTCAATCCGCCAGCGGTAGTCGCCCGAGGTACCCTGCATCTCGGCCAAGTACATATTACTGGCATCAATCGCGATATCGTAGCCACGGTCGGCGTCACTAGCCGTGGGATTCGAGTTGGCGTAGCCACCACTACCAAAACCGCCATCAAATGCTCCCGAAGTTAAACTGCGCTTTTCAATCCGAATTTGCTGGGATGAAGTCGCCCCCAGGCTATTTGACTCTGTGCCAATGGTATAGATGTACGACGCATCAACCTTTATTGCCTTGGGATCATAGCGGTTGGTACTAACCCCACTGCTCTCCAGAATGCCATCGCTATCAAAACCGGTGTCGTAGGCCCCGGTCGTAATATCAATCTTTTCGTAACGCGCCACAAAGGTTGAACGACTTCCAATAATATAGATATAGCTACCATCAATATCAATATCCATAATTTGATCGCTACCACTACCGGGGTTGCTAGTAAAAATACCGTCGCTGTCAAAGGCGGTAACCAGTGCGCCGGTGGTCTTGTCACGCTTTTCGACGCGGTACTCGTCATTTCCGGGCGAATTGTCGTATCCGCCAACATAGACATAGCTACCGTCCACCTTAACCGTTGTCGCCTCATCGTTGCCGCTGCTCGGATTAGTCTGAACCACACCACTGGTGCCAAAGCTGCCGTCTAGGGCTCCGGTGGTCTTATCGCGTTTTTCAATCCGCCACTCCCTATCCCCGCCCACACTGTCGTAGCCAACCGAATACATTGAGTTGCTATCGACATCGGTGTCATTTACTACATCGGCATTGGTGGATGGGTTGCTTAGCATTCGCCCGGCAGTTTGGGTGCCAAACGATACCTGACAGTCCGAAGTGCTGGTGTTGGTGCTTCCGAGCTGGATATACATTTGATCGACCTTAATACCGTTTGTACTATTAGCATCTCCTTCAAAACGTACCCATATCTCACTACTACCCGAAATATAGTTCGACAAAGTGACATTGTTTTTAGCACTGGTGTTGGTCGCGTCGGTGGTCGAACAGTCAACCAGGCCAGCCATATCCTCCCAGGTGCTGCTCTGAAAATTTCTAATCTTAGCCCTATATCGCAAGCTAGTTGCGCTGCTACAAGCGGTCTCATACCGAGCCATCACCGTATTCATGCCGGTGTAAGTTTTAACATTTTTAAACACAAAGTAGCCGGCTGGAGCACCGCCAGCAGTACCGTCAAACTGAACGTACTGATTATCCGAGGCGCCCTGATTGATGGCGTTTGTGTTGGTGTAGTCACCGGTAGTGGCACCAGGACCGTCGTTCACAAAACCACCCGGCGCGTACACCGGGTTAATCACCGCCTGAACCTTAACGTAGTCAATTGCTACCGTACTGGTGGTGTTGGTGGTTGAGTAAAATCGAACCTTAATTTGGTTTGAGCTATTAATAAAATTGGTTATTGGCGTGCTAATACTGGTATTCGAGCCATTCGACCAGTAGCCATCGCCAATCTGCCAGTTATAAGCGGTGGAGCTGGTTGTGGTGATGCCGGTTTTACGGTTGTTGAGCGTCCGCCAGCCGCCGCCGGTACAGGCGCTGTCGGCCGCATTATCAACGCTCGACGATGACGACCAATCACAGATTTGAACCGCCGTACTTGGGGCGGTAGCATCCAAGTCAAACTCGGTTTCAACAATCAAGGTGTTGGCGCCATTAGCAGCCGCCCCACCAAAGGTTAGGTTGGCATCATAGCCACTCGTGGTACTGGCAAAGGTCCAGTGAAAGTTGTCGTCAGCCAATGTGCCCTTATATGAGCCAACGTTTACGCCCTCTGCGTTAGCCGTTGCCTGCGAGGTGGCATTTTGAGCGGTACCGGTTACCAGTTGACCGGCGGTCGGGGTGAACTGAAATGACGCGGCATGAGCCTTTGGCACCCCAACGCCGTGCGGCAAGAACTGGAACAGTGCCCCAAAAATCACCAAACCCGCTACAATTGCCGCGCGAACTCGATCGTTGACCATTTAGAACTTGCTCAGATAATTAATTTCCAACAATCCGGCCCGAGCGTAGCCACTCGAACTGGCTGTAAGTCGAATGCGGAAGGTTATCACATCATCAGCGCTCACACTACAAGCGGTTTCGTCGCCGGTCATATTGGTGCTCTGCCAGGTAGTGTTACTACTGTTAACCTCGGTGGTGCTACCACACTGGGTGCCGTTTTGCTGGAACATGGCCAGCTCAACCTTTTCGCTCGAAGTTGAACGCCAACCACGCAAATTGATTGCGTTAGCGTCTTTAAAGGCCGAGAAGTTACTTGGCACCTGCCAGCGCACATACACGTCGTAATCGGTGGTTCCGCCAGAGCCTATCCAGGAGTAGTAGTTGTACTCATCGGTGGCACCACAGACGCTGGTGTTGATGCTTAGGCGGGACGAACCAGAACAGAAATCGGTGGTCATGGTGCCGGTGTTATTCGAGCCATCACCGGTCAACACAGCTCCTTGGTATTCCGGATTCATACTCACTCGTACATTCTGACGAGCCGTACCGTTGTAGATGAGCTTTTTAGTAGTTCCGTCAAACTGAACGTTGTTGGTTGCGTCTCCCACTCTTAACGCTCCACCTATCTCAACATTGCTTGCTAGTAAGTTTGTTCCAGCCTGAGTTGGCGTGCTGGTTGTGCCAACTTGGAGCAGTCCAGCAATGTAGTTCTTTGCGTTCACCCCAGCCGAATACAAGTTGTAGCTATTGGTTGAACCGACCCCTGACTGGTCTTGTATATACATACCGTAGTTGTTTTGGAAGACACCACCACCCGAATTAACCGCAGTTGTAACAAGCAGGCCATAGCCGTTGTTTATGGTACCCGTTCCAAGATTCGAAATACCGGCCGATACCCCCGTAGCCGAAGTTATATTAGCCTCACTGGTGGCTAAAATTTGCGACACCAAGCCTTGAGCAAGATTGGTGGTGCCATAACTTGTGGAGTACACGTTGTAGCCCCCGATTGCCGTGCCCACGTCCCCTTCGTTTACCACTCTATTATCAACTCCAGTTAATGCGCTGGCAGAAGTACTATAGTTATAAAGAATATTTTGACTCGATACAGCAGAGTTAGAGTAAGACCCGGAGCCATTCAGAAAAACGCTGTTACCTATACCCGTGATTGTGGTCGTGGCGTTAGCGTCAGAATTCAAATGCAACTCATTATCAATGCCAGTTATGTAGCTTGCTGCGGAAGCATCACTATAGGTTTCGGATGCGCTGATCGTTGACCGGATAGCACCAATATCGTGTATGGTTGCTGAACTCCCAAATGCACCAGCACCTGTAACCTGTAAGCTATCGTCGGTCTTTAGCCGATTAGCGGCACTACGATACAAATTAGTATCGGTCCCAAAAGTAATTCCCCCGCTAGCCGCGGTCGTGTTTGAGCCCACAGTCAACACGCTGTTTGCCGGTGAGGCGGCTGGGCCAATTGCCAATCGCTGGTTGCTGGTGTCGGCCACCAGTAGATTTTGGCCGCTGGAATTCTGAATCTGGAAGGCGGTCGCCGAGTTGCTGGTGGTGGTAAAGGTAGCGTTACCGTCAGCCCCCACACTAGTAACAATTCCGCCCGCTTGATTACGTAGTTGAATCAGATCAGCCGTCTGGCCAACCGCGCCCTGCAGTATACCGGTGATCTGGTTGGCGGCGGCACTGCGCAAGTAGTAGTTGGCATCTTGCGGCACCGTGCCGTTCTGAATGTAAGCACTTGACCCAGAAGACGGCACACAGCCACTCAATATACAGATTGAGGTTCCATTAATCCGGTAGGTACTGCCGGTATTAATGTCTCCGTCAACATCTAGGGTGTAGTTTGGCCCCGCCGTCCCAATACCAATGCGCGTATTTGTAGTGTCCGCCACCAGTAGGTTACTGGTACCAGCCGCATTTTGAACCTGGAAAGCCGTGGTTGAGTTCGTACCTGGCTGAACAATGAAGTTGCCGTTGGTCTTGAGCGTACCGGCCGTACTGCGGTAAATACTAACGTCCTCCAGGCTACTAAAGGTAATTCCCGCCTCATTACTTGGACCCACATTACCGATCCTCACCTTATTACTCGACCCATTTCGCGCAACAATACTTTCAGATGAATAGATCTGCAAGAAGCTGGTTATTGTACCTTCCACGTTCAGCGAGGCGTCAACATGCAGACTATCGGCCACCGCGCTATCAAGATTAACTCCGTTACCCAAATCCAGATCGCCGCCGGTCACAGCCAGATCTCCATTAGCGGTGACAGTGCTCCCGCTTTCGCTCAACAGCGAGTCAACAATGCCCTGGGCGGCGCTAAACTTGGCAATTCTGCCAGGAGTGCCTCCGATGGTTGTCACACCACCACCCACACCAGCGCAGTTACCCGCGGTCGAACACAGGTCGTAGGTGCCGGCAACTGCTGGCGCAAACTGGTAGGTTACTCCAGTAGTTGGGCTGATTGCAGTCAGCGCGTTCAAGCTGGTGATGTCGCTGTTAGCGCCACTAGCTGCCGCCCCAAGATTTGTAAGCGCACCTGCTGCGGTAGTTGCTCCGGTACCGCCACTTGCAATTGGTAGCGGCTGACTTAAATTCAACCCGGCAAAGGTTGGTGTGGCGGTCACTGCCAAGTCTTGAGGCAAAGTTATGGTCTGGGAGGCAGCCTGATTGGCAATTGCCTGAGTCTGATTTACGGTAGTGGTCAGTTGCGCCAGCTGTGTGCCGGTCACTAAGTCGACAAATGAGTTGCCGTTGTAGTAGTACAGCGTGGTGTTCTGGTTGTTAAGGTAAAACTGCCCAATCAGCGGATTGTCAGGGGTATCTGAAGGCGTCAGCACAAACGAGTTATTAATCTTAAGCTGGCCGTTGATGTTTACTCGCCGCGAAGCATCAAACGAAATGTCCCCGCTTTTAACCAAGTCGTTTAGCGGTATGGTGGTAACGGTATAGTCCCCATTAACCTTGTTATTAGCGCTACCCGACTTAGAGCGTAAATTAGCAAAACCCAGATAAGCAATCGGGGCTAGCATGGCAATAATTAACAGTCCTACCAGCAAGATAAGTACAATTCGTAAACGGCCCAGGCGGGGGCGCGACGGACCGGTCGGCGAGGGGCTGGCAACCTCGGATTTGGCTGGTGGTAGCGGTGGCGAAATTGCCTCGGCTGAACCCAGGGCGCCGGTTAAGGATCCAGCTACCGGTTCTGGCGCGGCAACCGCTGGAGTAGGTTCGGGATCAGCTGCCACTGGAGGTGGAGTTACATCGTTGGTAACCGGAATGGGAGTTGGTTCTGGGTTACTTTCAACCTCAGGCTCTGATACTGCTGGCGTCGTTTCAGGCGCAACACTTGACTCCGCCGGTACGCTAGACGGTTCTGGTGCGCCCAACGACTGCGCCAATCCCCCAACCTGTTGGCCCAATAATTGCTGCGGTCGAGTAATGTCGCTTTGGTACACTAAACCACCCGTTTGAGGCGGGCCAGATGTTCGCTGGGGTTGACTACCTGTCAGTCCAGGTTGTTGCAAGCTTTTGTCTTCCAACCAGCATCTCCAAAAATATCGAACTCTCCACCCTTCGGTAGATATGTATATTGTAACGCTTATGCTTGGTTATAACAACCGGTTTGCCAGATTATCGGTAATAAAATAATTCCTGGAGCGGGTGAGGGGAATTGAACCCCTGTCTTCAGCTTGGAAGGCTGACATAATAGCCACTATACGACACCCGCATATTCTGGTCGGGGTGAAAGGACTTGAACCTTCGACCTCCTGCTCCCAAAGCAGGCGCGCTAGCCAACTGCGCCACACCCCGACGGTGTGAGAACTGAGGTATTATAGCCGCCAGCAGGCTAAAAGGCAATCTTTTACACCTGTGAGGAGCCGGGTCGTACCACCTCTTTGAGTCTTTTGCCGGCCCGAAATCGCGGCATTGGCATCTCCGGTATGTGAATCTCCTCGCCGGTTTGTGGGTTCACGCCACGACGTGCCGCGCGCTTACCAAGATCAAAGGTACCAAAACCGGTAATCGAAACCTTCTCACCCTCCTTTATCGTTTTACCAACGATGTTGGTGAGCTTAACTAAGACCTGTTCCACCTCTCGCTTGCTAAGCGAGGTTTCGCGCGCTAGAGTGTCGATCAATTTCTGCTTGGTCATTGCTCTCCGCCCTCCCCTTACTAAGATCTAGTTTAACAGATATTTAGAGCCTATACCAAGCGATTATGTTGAGTTAATATGTGAGTATGTCATCTACTAAAAAAGAAGATGTTCGACAGACACGAATAGCGATACATAGGGAGTCCTACAGGAAGACCTATTATCTTTCAGCTATCGCAGCTCTTATTCTCTCATTCCTTGTACATTACTTAATCGACGGTCGAGTTAATGGTGAGCCACCAAGCTTATTAGCCCTGGGAGTTTTTATTGCAGGATGGATAGTAATATATTTTTTAATAAAAAGATTTTCGTCTAAGCTGCCGCCAGACTCAAGATGGCGCTTATTTATAGATTAACAAATTATGCGGGGATAACCTGGCGAATCAATTCAATTGATCGCGCCAAAGCGGTTGAGGTGTCAACATCGATTAACACTGCGTTAAACTGACGGCGACCGCCTTCTTCCATTTCGTTGCGCACCTTTGTTTCGGCATTCTTCCAGCGCTGAACGATAATATCAGTCTCCACCCCCAGCGAAGAGTCCAGGGCACCCACCATTCCAACATCGCTAATGTGAGCTGTGCCGCCCGGCAGAACCTGGGCATCGGCCGTTGGTACATGCCAATGGTCGCCAATCACCGCAGTGGCCTTGCCATCAAGATACTGCCCAATCACCACCTTTTCGCTGGAGTAGTCGCCGTGAAAGTTAATTATGGTTGCAGCCAGTTTCTGACCACGGTGCTGCTCCAGTATCTGATCAATGGTCGTCAACGGGTTGAGCACCTCTTTGTCGGCATCACGACCCACGATCTGCCCCTGCAGACTCACAACCAGCACCGTTCCAAAACTGGTCTCAACGGTAGTGTAGCCCTTGCCAGGTGTACCCTCGGTCAGATTAGCAGGGCGAATTACGTTAGCTTTTTGACTAAGCGCATCCAGTCGCATCAACGAATGATTGCCGCCAGTAAAAACTTGAATGCCGGCCTGCTCTAGCTCATCGGCATGATTAACCTGCAAACCTTTGCCATGAGAAACGTTTTCGCCCTGGGCGATAACCAAGTCAACGCTGTGCTTTTTAATTAAATCTGGCAATACCGCCTGAGCTGTCTCCCGCCCTGGCTTGCCGGTAATATCACCAACGTACAAAATCTTCATGGGCTTTACTGTAGCGCTTTTTTGACTCAAATGCTACTTGGCGTACTCAATGGCACGAGTTTCGCGAATCACATTAACCTTAATGACGCCTGGATATTTAAGCGTTGCCTCTACCTTGGTGGCGATATCGCGAGCCAACTTAATGGCAGTTAGGTCATCAATTGCCTCTGGTACTACCAGTACGCGCAGCTCGCGCCCGGCCGAAACAGCGTAGCTTTTTTGGACACCCTTAAAGGTGTTGGCCAAGTTTTCTAGCTCGGTCATGCGCTTGGCGTAATTTTCAAAACTGTCACCCCGAGCACCTGGCCGAGCACCGCTCAGCCCGTCAACCACTCGTACAATTACCGCCTCGGGTGTGGTTGGCTCAATGTCGTCATGGTGGGCCTCAATCGCATGACAGACAGCCTCATCCAAACCATACTTAGCCGCTAAGTCGCGCGAGATGTGATGATGCTGACCTTCAATCTCATGAGTCAGAGCCTTACCCAAGTCATGCAGCAGCGATGCGGTTTTTGCCACCCGCTGGTCGGCGCCAACCTCGGCTGCAATCATACCAGCAAGATTGGCCATCTCAACCGAGTGCTTAAGCACATTCTGACCATACGAGGTGCGGTAACGCAGTTGGCCCAGCAGCTTAACCAGCTCCACCGGCAGCCCAACCACGCCAGCATCCTTAACCGCCTGCTCACCTGCCTCTTTGGTGGTTTTATCGATCTCTTTTTTAGCCTTTTCGACCACCTCTTCAATTCGAGCTGGGTGAATTCGACCATCGGACAGCAGCTTCTCTAGGGTAACCCTGGCAATCTGACGACGAATTGGGTCAAAGCTCGATAGCACAATCACGCCTGGGGTGTCGTCAACCAGGACGTCAACGCCGGTCAGCCTCTCAATCGCCTGAATGTTGCGGCCCTCTTTGCCAATTACTCGACCCTTGAGCTCATCGCTAGGCAGCGGAACCGTGGTAACGGTGCGTTCGGCCGACTGCTCCGACGCGATTCGCTCCATGGCGGTTACCAGCACCATCCTGCCATCCTCCTCGGCCTGTTCTTTGGCCTCCGACTGTAGCTTGGCAATGAGGGCGGTCAGATCATCTTTGGTATCTTTTTCGACCATCTTCATCAACTTTTCTTTGGCCTCTTTTTGGCTGAGCTTGGCAATCTTTTCCAGATTTTGCTCTTGCTTGGCGCGCAACTTTTTTAAATCCTCCTTTAAGTCCGCCAGTCCAGCCTCACTGGCCCGAAGGTTCTCCGATCGCTTATCTAAGTCATCCAACTTACGATCAAGCGTGCTTTCGCGCTGAGCCAGTCTGGTTTCTAAATCGTTTAGTCTCTGACGGCGATCCTTTTCTTCAGCCTTCGCCTCTTCGGCAATCTTTAAGGCCTGTTCCTTGGCTTCAAGCGTCACATCCTGCGCCTTACGCTTAGCCTCATCAACCAACGCTTTAGCCTTAGATGCCGCCGTGTCTGTCTTGCGGCGCGAAACATAGGTTTGAACCCCATAACCTCCGGCGCTCCCCAGCCCAATGCCAGCCAACAATACCAAAATCTCCATAACGCCCTCCCATGTAGGCGCTGAGCGCAGACCCGTCGAATGCGGATACAGATTCATCAAAAACCAGATTGTATATCAGCGTGCGTCGATAGTCTGCAAAGTCAGCACGTTAAAATTCAATACCTCTATTTAAGCTCGCCCGCAACGGCTTCGTCAAGGCAACTTAGCGCTTTGGTTTGGTAATATTCGGCTCCGCCCCATAAAAGGGCACGCATTGCTTGTCATCTTCGCCGTTTGCCAGCTGCGAAGCACCGTCAACCAGCCAGTCGTCATGCTTTGTGCCAGCAATAGGAATGTGCTTTGTAAAAGCGATTGTATTCATTACCGTAATTCCAATGCGGAGACCAGTAAACGAACCAGGTCCCAAAAAAACAACCAGGCCAGTCACGTCATCCCACGTCTGATTGGCCGACTTCAAGAAGCCCTCCAGCCGTCCAAGCAACTCATCGGCCAATCGTCTCTCAGACAGCCATTCCTCCTGTTTTATCTCCTCGCCTGAATCGTTGAGTAAGTACATTTTGGTGATTTCGGAATCGGTTCTAAGTGCCAAATACATCTTTTAGCTCCTGCATTAATTGAGTATAGTGACCGCCCATATCGCTCACTTTTACCACCCGGAGGTCAGCGGTTTCACCATATTCAAGTTCGATCCTCAGCCGCTTATCCGGTAGTTCTCCCGCCCCTTGATCGGCCCATTCAATACAAACAATTTCGTCCGACCTACCCATCAGCTCCTGAACCTCTTGCGTCACCACATCCTGGCCGCCGATCCGGTAGAAGTCGAGATGATGAACCTGCTTACCTGCCGGAATCGGGTAACTGCGATGAACCGTAAAGGTTGGGCTAGAAACCTCGCCCTCGTAGCCAAGATTCTTAAGGAGCAGCTGCACAAAGGTGGTCTTGCCGGCTCCAAGATCACCAACCAGCTCCAGCACATCGCCGCCAGCGAGGTGCTTAGCGATCAGGCCGGCCAGCCGCGAAACGGCTTTTAAGTCGATAGAAGAGGTTTCGAATGTCGTTACGGAATTCATAGGTTGCATATCCTATGGTAAGGATAGCTAGGAGGATAATCAACCAAGTTGCGGGTTGCAAGCGAGCCCCTGCGACTTGCACCGGAGATGATGATCCGGTCTTCTTTTTAGTATTTTTTGGAGCTTTGGAGCTCTTAGCCTTAGCTACTTTTACCTCCGCCGGCTTCTTGGCGGTCGTCTTTTTGGCGGCGATTTTTTTGGGCTTCACTGTAGCTACCAACCCTACCGCAATATTTGGCTTACCGAAAGTTGTTTCCAGCGTCCACCTCCATCCATCAACAAACTTAGCCCAAGATTGGCCGTCAGGGGCCTGACCGTATGTTTCGGTTTGATCAGTCATTGCTCCAGACGGATCAAGTAGCCGAACGGCGCCACCGCTATTAGTCAGACTTAAACCCGTCTGCTCCGACTTAAAAGCAGCATATTCATACGGCCCGATTTGCAAGGGCGGTATAACGTAACTGCTTGTAAAATTGCTCCCCGTGCGTAGCTGGTAGCCCTGAACATTCACTGGAAAAGAATTTGGGTTATATAACTCAATGAACTCATCCTGGTCGTCACTTAGCGGTGAGGCTGGATTAACCAGCAGTTCAGTGATTTCTAAAGCAGGATAAGCCGTTGGTAATGTAGGCACTGCAGGCGTCTCAATTGGGTCCGCCTCCGGAACCGGTATGATCGGATCAAAAGTCTCTATGGCAGATTGAGTGGATTGGGGCTGCGGCTCATCCCGAACCATAAAATCAAGCACATTATTGCCGGTATCGACGCCATTACCGGCTAGCGGGTTAAGTGCACCCGGCATTCGCTCGATGCTTTTACCGCTGGCGGGTGCCGGCATTGGCGTCCCCTCAGCAGCGTTAGCCGTGGTGCCATAACCGACCAAATCACTTACCTTGCCAGCACCATCTTTAACCCTTACATGGCCGCCGGTGCTAGATAGAGTAGAGCTCCATTCACTGTCAGACTCAGGATATAGTTGGCTTGATGCCACTAAATAATAGCCAAACCCCGCCACTGAGCCCGACAATGTGGCTTTGCGCGACCAACTACTCGCTACATCGGTTGAGGTCGCTGATTTATATTCAATAGTCCACCCATCAACCGATACCGGCTGACTACTGGCGTTATATAGCTCAACGAACTCTTGGCTGGCGTTGGCCGGCGTACCGGTCAAGAGCTCGCTGATAACTACCGGACTGCTACCCGCGGCGTTGGCCGCCACTGGAGATACTGTTGATATGACAATAGCCAACGCTACGAAGACACAGATGCTCTGCATGCCTATTCCCCCTTTTACATCGAGCCCTCCATGCCATCACTACGGGATAGCAAAAACATCGTGACAGACCTAGATTAAATATTTATTAAATATAGGTCTTCAACCTGGGAATATTTAATTTTTTAATAGTTCTTATGCTACAATTGGACTATCATGCGGATATCGGATGCGGAGCTAAAAGAGCTGCTCATTACAGGTGGCAAAATCAAACCGGAGGTGATTAAAGAGGCGGAAACCGCCCATGCACAAACCGGTGAGTCTCTGTTGCAAACCGTTATTAAGCGCAAACTTATATCCGAAACCGCCCTACTTAAGCTATACGCCAAGCACATCGATGTCCCCTACGTCGAACTACATAATCTTAAAGTTCCTCGCGATATTTTAACTAAAATTCCGGAGCGAATTGCCCGCAAATACCAGGTGGTTCTGTTTGGTCAACAGGGGTCAACCCTACAACTGGCCATGGCCGATCCAGAGGACTTTCAAGCCGCCGATTTTATTGCTAAGCAGATTGGTCAAAACCTTAAGATTTATGTAGCGGCAGTTAATGATGTACTGGCGGCGATTGATCAGTACAAGGGCAATATCTCTTCCGAGATCACCAAGGCCATCAAGGACAGTAGCGCCGGCGAAGAGGATGCCGCTCAAGAGGTTAGCGCCAAGGACTTGGCCGAAGATGCCCCAATCGCCAAAACCGTTAACATCATTCTTGAATACGCCATTAAGTCTCGAGCCTCGGATGTCCACATTGAACCGCGCGAGAACTTGGTGCAAGTTCGCTTTAGAATCGATGGCGTACTCCAAGAGACCATGACCTTACCAAAGCCAATTTTGGCGGCGGTAATATCGCGTATTAAGATCCTGGCCAATCTTAAAATCGACGAGCATCGCTTGCCTCAAGATGGCCGGTTCAAGTTTGCGGTTGGATCTAAGACCGTGGCGCTGCGCGTTTCTACCCTGCCGGTAATGGATGGCGAAAAGGTGGTAATGCGTATTCTGGATGAGTCGGCGCGGGCGCTGACACTAGATGAGCTTGGCTTTGAAGGCGTTGCCCACGAGGCCATCGAGCACGGCATTCAAAAACCTCACGGCATGGTTCTGGTAACCGGCCCGACCGGCTCCGGTAAGTCGACCACACTATACAGCGTACTTAGCATGCTAAACACACCCGGAGTTAACATCTCAACCATTGAAGATCCGGTTGAATACCGCATTTCCGGTGTCAACCAAACTCAGGTTAACCCTAAGGCCGGTATGACCTTTGCCAGCGGGCTGCGGGCGTTGCTCCGCCAAGACCCCAACGTCATCATGGTGGGAGAAATTCGTGACCGTGAAACCGCCGATCTTGGTATTCAGGCGGCGCTAACCGGGCATATGGTGCTTTCAACCCTGCACACCAACAACGCCGCCACCTCGCTCCCCCGCTTGCTCGACATGAGCATCGAGCCGTTCCTAATCGCTTCTACCGTTAACGTGGTCATCGGGCAGCGCCTGGTTCGCCGTCTCTGCCCCAGCTGTCGGATGGAATATATACCCGACGAAGCCGCCCTCAAGAGCATGAAGCGAGACTTTGACGTCAGCACCGCCCTCACCCAAGTGCGCGAAGAGGCTAAGCAGGCCGAGGAGGAGGCAGCGCCCAAAAAGTCACGCAAGAAGGTGATTCAGCCGCTGCACAAGATTACTGCTAGTAAGTCGATTTTAGATAAAATTGCCGCCGACCCCAACATCCTCAACCGTTCGGCCGAAGGCGGCAACAAGACTACCGACCAAGATGATAGCGACAACCCATCAATTAAGGATGTGGCTGTGGAGCCTAAAAAACTCAAACAGGATCAGTTTGTGCTATATAAGGCCGGTGATGGCTGCGAACACTGTGGCGGCCACGGATATCAGGGTCGAATCGGTATTTATGAGGTTCTTGAGGTTACACCTGATATCCAAAAGCTGATTATCGCCCACACCACTAGTGAGGAAATTCAGCAGGCGGCGGTTAAAAGCGGCATGCTCACCATGCAGCAGGATGGCTTCCTAAAGGCGGTTCGGGGCCTAACCACAGTTGAAGAAATTTTGAGAGTAACTCGCGAGTAGGTTATGGCCAGCTTTACCTATACCGCCAAAGATAAACACGGCACAATTCGCAAAGGGGCGCTGATAGCCACCGATCGCTCCGCCGCTGCCAGCAACTTAATTGAGCGTGGCCTTACTCCTATTTTGGTTCGGGAACAGCAGGCTAAAGGCGGATCGCTAAAACTTCAGTTGCCTTGGTCAAATCGAGTCAGCGTTAAAGATAAGGTGGTGTTTTCGCGTCAGTTTGCCACCATGATCAATGCCGGCATTCCGTTAACTCAGTCGCTAGCTATCCTGCAAGAACAGTCAACCAATAAGAGTTTAAAAAAGGCGCTCGCCGATATTACTAAGCAGGTTGAAGGCGGATCATCGCTCAGCCAAGCTATGTCAGCTCATCCTAAGATTTTTTCTAGTATTTATGTGAACCTAGTTAAGGCCGGCGAAGCGGGTGGACTGCTCGATCAAGTGCTTGAGCGCTTGGCTATTCAGCAAGAAAAGGACTCCGAGCTAATTAGCAAGGTTCGCGGCGCCATGATTTACCCGGGTGTAATCTCGACGGTTACGGTTGGCGTATTTGTGTTCCTGATGGTTGCGATCGTACCGAACCTGGCTAGCATCTTTGAAGGTCTTGGTAGTCAGCTGCCTTGGTACACGCAATTAATGCTGAATATTAGCTCGGTGTTAACTAAGTATGGTCTTTATATATTGGGCACTCTGATCGTTGTGGCAGTTTTTGGCACTCGCTACGTGCGTACCCCGCACGGCAAACGCCAACTTGACCACCTACTACTTAAGACCCCCGTATTTGGGACCATTATTACTAAAATGAATATCGCCCGTTTTGCACGCACCTTTGGTTCGCTAATGTCAGCTGGTATCTCGGTAATAGAAGCGCTTAATATTACCGCTAATTCCCTGGGTAACACCGTGTTCCAGGACAGCTTAGAGGAGGTGGCCCGCAAGGTTAAAGCCGGTAAAACGGTGTCCGAGCCGTTAAAGTCGATGTCGGTTTTCCCACCGGTGGTAAGCCAGATGATGGCGGTTGGCGAAGAAACCGGCAAGCTTGATGAGGTTTTGGTTAAACTGGCAACCTTTTACGAAAAAGAGGTTGATACCATGGTCTCTGGAATCGCCTCTATTATTGAGCCTTTTCTGATCATGGCCTTGGGCGGTATGGTTGGATTTATTGTTATATCGGTGTTCGGTCCGCTCTCCGAGCTGGGCAACGCCATCTGACATTTACTTGACACCGCTGGAAGCGAGGTTTTATAATCTAGTTAATAGAGCTTATGCTTTGTTAAACAAACTAAGACTAATCGCAATTACATAGGAGGTGAGCACTCACATGCGAGCATCATTACTTAAAAAACAGGGCGGTTTCACGCTACTCGAGCTTTTGATCGTCATCGTGATTATTGCCATTTTGGTGGTTCTAATCGTACCTAACTTGGTCAGCGGACCACAGCGAGCCCGTGATTCACAGCGTAAGAGTGACTTGCGTAACATTAAGACCGCGCTCGAAACCTACTACAACGACAGCAACAGCTATCCAACTTCTGGCACCTGGAAGACCGATCTGAGCTCGGGGACCACTCCCTACATGAAGACCGTTCCGGCAGATCCAAAGGGTGGAGCTGACTACACCTACACACCAAGCCCAAGTGGCTGTGCAGCCGGTGCTTGTACCTCCTACACCCTGACTACCACTCTCGAGAACAAGAACGACAAAGAAGCTCCCGGCGGCACCTACACCGTCAACTCAGCTAACTAAGATAGCTTGAGCTTACCACTAGCCCGCCCCCTTGGCGGGTTTTTGGTGTCGGCTATCCATAACGGTTACGCTATAATATTGATATGAGAAGTAGGTGGGCATTCATACAGCGCTCAGACGGTTTTACCTTATTGGAGTCACTGGTTGGCGTAGCTATTGTCGCGATTATGGCAACGGCCGTGGTTAGCGTGTTCGCGACCAACATCGTCACCATGAACCTCAGCCAAAGCCGGAGCACCGGTTTAGCTCTGGCGAACGAAAAGATGGAGTACCTGCGCGATCTGCCTTATGACTCGCTGGCCACCCAACACGGCGCCATTTACCCCGCCGGCAACATTTTGGATACCGAAACGGTAACCCGTAATAATGCCTCCTACCGGGTTGAAACCAGCATCCGCTATGTTGATGATCCCTTTGATGGCAATCTTGACGGCACCATTAACGGCAAGCCGCAAGACCTTTACCCTTACGATTACAAGCAAGCCGAAATCAAGGTTTATACTGCTAAAACCAACGTTAAGGTGGCCACGCTCACTACTAACGTTGCCGCCAAAGCTGCCGAAACCTCCTCTAGCACCGGTATCTTACGCACCAAGGTGCAGGACGCCAACGGTCAGCCGGTGGCCGACGCTACCGTTCACATCACCAACCCATCGGTTAGCCCGGCGGTTGACATTACCACCACCACCGATTCCGGCGGTTTAGTCGTAATCCCCAAGCTGCCGCCCGATAGCAGCAACCGCTACAATATTGTGGTAACCAAAAGCGGTTATAGCACCGAGCAAACCTACGCCGATCCCGCTGGTAGCCAAACCGCTACCTTAGTTAATCCCAATATTTTAGTGCAGCAGATTGCCGATGTCAGCTTTTCTATCGATCGTCTGGCCACCTTATCGATCCAAGCCGTCGATACTGCCGGTGCACCGGTGCCAAACCTCAGCATTACGGTTACCGGCAACAAAACCATTTATGCCAACCCAACCGTTTACAAATACTCTCAAGCGCATCTTACCGATGCCAGCGGGTTGGCTTCGGTTGGCGGCCTTGAATGGGATAGCTACAGCTTTGCCGTACCTAACGGTTACTACATTGTCGCCACCATTCCGTACCAGTCGGTGGTGGTACCGCCACAAGATACAACCTCTATTAAGCTGGTAGTCACCACCGACGCGGCTTGGCCTAGAATCACCGCCATCTCGCCGGTGTCCGACACAACTGGGTCAACCGTCGCCGTTACCATTTCCGGGGCTAATCTAGCCAGCGGTAGTTCGGTGGTGCTCAAGCGATCCGGCTCAACCGATATCAATGCCACCAATGTGGTTGGTAGCGGGGCCAGCCTAACCGCCGACCTTAACCTGTCGGGTGCGGCCACCGGAGACTGGGACGTGGTGATAACCAAGCCAGACGGCAAACAGGTAACACAGACCGGGGGATTTAATGTCGCTACTCCGTAACCGACAGTCGGGCTACTCCTTGCTGGAGCTAGTTATAACTATGGCTATTATTGCTATTCTGGTCACCTCCTTGGTTAACGTTACAATCGGTAGTGCTCGAGGCTATCGCTACCTCCAAACCCAAAGCGATGCGTCGGTTGATCTATCAAACACCTTAAATCGTGTTGCCAAAGTGGTTCGCGGTTCAACTAGCGTAACCGAAGCTCAGTCGAATCGACTTACCGTCTTTGCCTACTTTTCGCCACAAGATACGGTGGTTAAACAAATTACCTATTTTGTTGATGGTAGCGACCTTAAAGCAACCGTTATCCCCCCAAGTGGCAGTGGCCCTAACTACACCTATAACGCCGCCGACGGTAAAACCTACACTCTGGCTCGCAACCTTAACGGTGGTGGCATGGTGTTTAGTTATTTTAACGACACCGGCGCCCAGTTGAGCGGCAGCTTTACTACTACTCAGATTAAGCAAGTTGGCATTACGGTGATAATCAACCCTAATCCCAAGGTGCTGCGCAAACCAATGTCGGCCCAGACCATTGTGACCCTGCGTAACAAGAAGACCAACCTATGAAACACTACCTTCGCAACCAAGCCGGCTTTTCCATTCCAATGATCCTGGGTCTTGCTATGATGCTAAGCGCCATCGGCATTGCTTTAGCTGGAGTGGCGGTCGCCAATCTTCGCTTTTCAACCCATGAGCAGCGGGCTGAGTCGGCGCTACAAATTGCCGAGGCTGGCATCAACTACTACCTTTGGCACCTGGCTCACGATGCCGCCGACTACCAGGACGGCACCGGCGCACCGGCGACCGCACCATACGGCCCCTATGTTCACAACTACACCGACAGCTCCGGCAAGGTTATTGGCACCTACACTCTGTACATCACTCCACCCCCAACCGGATCGACCGTGGTGACCGTTAAGTCGACCGGCCAGGTTAACGGGCTTAAGAGTACTCGCTCAATCGAAGCTAAGCTGGGTATTCCGTCCTTTGCTAGTTACGGCCTGCTAACCGGCACCGAGGTTTGGTTTGGCCAAAACGAAAACACCTCTGGGCCTATTCACTCCAATGTTGGCGTCCATATGGATGGTCAGAATGATGGAGCGGTGACAGCCGCCCGCGAAACCTATAAGCCCAACCCGCAGTTTGGCGGTGACGGCAGCACTAAGGCGGGCGTATGGGGTAATGGTGGGCCCAAGTCGCAGTGGCAGTACCCGGTACCCAGCGTTGACTTCAACGGGGTTACCGCCGACATCCAGGACATGATCACCCAGTCGCAAAGTGGTGGCGTATACCTACCCACCACCAACCGACAAGGGTATTACCTTAAGCTCAAAGCCAACGGCACCATCGACATATACACCGTTCGTAACGAAACCGGTAGCGGCATCCAAACCACCTTTGTCCGCAATCAAGCCGCGCCTGCCAACGGCTGCCTGTACGCCGCCGACAACGTTTGGGTTGATGGAGACGGTTTTACCGGTCGTCTAACCATCGGTAGCGGCCGCCTGCCCGATGTACCGGCTACAAATACCACCATTAAAATTACCAATAATTTGCGCTACGCCGCCAAAAACGGCAGTACCGCACTTGGCCTAATTGCTCAAAAGAATGTTGAGGTAGCCGGCTATGCCCCAAACAATATTGAGATAAATGGCGCCCTTCTAGCCCAAAAAGGACATGTTTGGTACCCCAACAATGGTCCCGTTAAGAGCAATCTCAGTTTCTACGGGTCAATTAGCAGCTACGACTACTGGACTTGGAGCTGGGTTAGCGGCAACCATATAACCTCGGGTTACGGTAGTAATACCACCTCCTTTGACACCAATCTAACCTACTCCCCTCCGCCTTGCTATCCCAACACCAACGCTTTTAGTATTCTCAGCTGGCGCGAGGTTCTTTATCAACCCTAACCGAAACATAAGCTTTTTGGTATAATAGGATTAGAGAGATTGTAACGAGGTGAGTGTGCGAGTTCCCCTAATTTATCGAGAAGCGCCGCGTTTTGGCTTTGATATCGGTACCCATACCATCAAGGTGGTTCAGTTGCGCCGGTCGGGTAACAGTACGGCCGTCCAAGGTTTTGGCTATGCTTACTTTCCGCGCGAGGCAATTGTTGAGGGCATTATTGCCGAACCAGAGCAAATTGCTGAGGTAGTCAGGCCAATGCTGCGTAAACTTAGTTACGGCAAGCTCACCGCCAAGCGGGTTGTCACCGGGCTGCCAACCGCTAAGCTGTTTACGCGCACCCTCAACCTGCCAGCCATGAGCCCTGCCGAGCTTGATCAAGCGATCAGCTACGAGATTGAGCAGTATGTGCCGGTTCCGTTAAATGATCTATATATCGACTACGAGGTCATCCACCCCGCTAGCGGCAAGGATGGTCAAAGTCAGATCTTAACCATCGCCGCCCCTAGAGCGATTGTTGATTCGTACATTCAATTATTCGACCTACTTGGCTTGGAGATCGGGGCCTTAGAATCAGGTATGACGGCGGTGGTTAGAGCGCTGTTGCACAGCGGCGATGCCGGCGGAAGCACCTTGGTGATGGATATTGGCTCACTAGAGACCGATTTAACCATTTACGAAAAGTACACCCCTCTCACCGCCAGCATACCGGTAGGAGGCGATAGCTTTACCGATACTATTACCTCCAAATTAAGCTTAAAGCGCGATCAAGCCAACGAGATTAAGGTTAAGTTTGGTATTGGCGGCAGTGGCTTGCACGATAAAATTCTACCCGCTATCGAGCCCAACCTTCAAACCATTATTAAAGAAGTAAAACGCGTCATTAAGTACTACGAAGAGCGTGGCGATGGCAAACAAAAGGTCACCTCGATTGCCATATCGGGTGGTAGCGCCAGCATGCCGGGGCTGGGAGATTATCTGCAGGCCAAGCTCGGTCTGCCTCTGCGCGTATCTGACCCCTGGCGCAACATCAACACCAAAAAGGCTCACCTTGATACCAACCACGAAGCCCCCTTATACACCACCGCTGTTGGCCTGGCTCTGCGAGGGCTACTATGATCAATCTACTACCACCCGCGTTTAAAAGTGAGCTGCGCTACTCTCGTTACAATGCCAGCCTACTGCGCTACCTTAAATTAACCATCCTAGTCTGCCTGGGCTTGGCGGCTATGCTGTATGGTGGGCGCTGGTATCTCGGCCAACAAACCGCGGCGGTTGAACAAAGAGTCGCCCAAAAGCAAGACTCTATCAAGAAGTACAAGGAGGTTGAGACCAAAGGGGCCGCCCTCAACCAGCGACTTAACTCAATCCAAACCATTCAAAAAAGCCAGGCTAAGTTTTCGGTTCTTTTAACCGACCTAGCCCAGTACATGCCTCAAGGCAGTTCTATCTCAACCATCACCTTGACTGGCGATGACAAAAAGCCGGTTCGCCTAACGGTAAAAGCCGCCGACTATAAAACCGCTTTAGCCTTCCGTGACAGCATCACCAAGTCTAGCCGAGTTAGCGCCGCCGATATCGAAAGTATTAAAAAAGATACCGAAAGTAACTTCTACGTCGTAACGGTGACCTTTAGTTTTAACCCGGGGAAGGCACGCTGATGTCGGCTAAAAAACTATTTTATGCACTCTGCGGGCTACTGGTTGTTATTATTGCCGCCGGGGCTTATGGCTACTACTATGTCAGCCAAGAGCTGTACCGCGACACCGCCACCCTTAGTCAGCGCCTAGCAGACGAGCAAATTGTCGACAAAAAGCTAGATACACTTACTCAGCTGCAGCAGCAGTACCGCCAGCTTGAGCCCACCATCACCAAGGTCTATGACGCTCTGCCGGTCGAAAAGCAGCAGTCACGTTTAGCCTTGCAGCTTCGCGAGATTGCCGGGGTTAGTGGTATGACCCTTGATTCACTTACCTTCTCCCCCTCAACCGTTCCTGGCCCAACCAGCCAGACCGTTAAGGTTGGCGATATTCTGGCCGTACCGGTTACCTTCCAGCTAATTGGCACCTACGATCAACTGCAGCGCTTTTTACAGCTTCAAGAAAACCTCGGTCGCTACACCAATGTCACCTCGCTTAACATTAGCTCCGGTACCAGTAAATCGCTGACCTTTGATGTAACCTTAAACGCCTTTTTAAAGCCATGATAAATCAACAAATCACCATCGCCGACCTCAACCCTAAAAAGCTATTGCCACTAGCATTGCGCTATAAAACACTGCTTACCACCCTAGTAGTGGTGGCGCTGTTTGGCTTTACCGCCTATCAAATCAGCCAGATCACCTCGGTTGAGCCGGACCCAGTCTACCTCCAGGCTAAAGAAAAGGAGGCTAAGACCGCTGGACTTAAGATCAATAAGCAAACGCTTGATCAAGTTACCAAGCTCGACTCCTCCGCCGGCAGCACCACACCGGTGAACGTTGGTAAATCCAACCCGTTCTCGTTTTAGCTTAAGCGGCTACTTAGCTTGATCTAGTCGGCGGCGCAGCTGTCGATGGAGTTGTTGCAGGCGCCTAAGCTTTGCCTGCAGCGCTGAAGCGGGGGTTACCGTTACAACGTCGCTTGAATCTGGGGCCTTAATTGGCTCGGATGACCGCTTCATAGCAAGCTGGCTTGAGCGTCGGCCGGCGGCTCAACCCCTAAATGTAAGTAAGCTTTTTTAGTAACCTTTCTTCCTCGGTTGGTTCGCTCTAGCAACCCTAGCTGCATCAAGTATGGCTCATGAACATCCTCAATCGTCGACTGATCTTCCGAAGTCAACGCCGCGATTGTCTGCAGACCAACCGGTCCACCATCATAATTATCGATGATTGCCTTGAGCAAGCGGCGATCGCTGGCATCCAAACCCAAGTCATCAATTTCGAGCATGCCCAACGCTTCATGCGCCACCTCGGCGGTAATTACCCCGCCATGGCGCACCTGAGCAAAGTCGCGCACCCGCTTAAGTAAGCGGTTGGCAATTCGGGGCGTCAAGCGAGAACGACGGGCAATCTCTATCGCCGCCGCATCCTCTAGCTTAATATCTAATATCCGGGCCGACCGCTTAAGAATTTTTACCATTTCAGCCTCGGTGTAATATTCCAGGCGCTGCACCATGCCAAAGCGATCACGGAACGGCGCTCCCAGCGTACCTACCCTAGTGGTCGCTCCAATAATGGTGAACTTGGGCAGGTCCAGCCGCATCGACTTGGCCGACGGGCCTTTACCCAGCATAATGTCGATGCCAAAATCCTCCATCGCCGGGTACAACACCTCTTCGACCGTTTTGGGTAAACGGTGAATCTCATCAACAAACAAAATATCGCCATCCTGCAAGTTGGTTAAGATTGAGGCTAAATCACCGGCCCGCTCAATGGCTGGCCCAGAAGTAACCCGCAAGCTTGAACCCATCTCGGCCGCGATCACACCAGCCATGGTGGTCTTACCTAGACCGGGAGGGCCATAAAGCAAGATGTGGTCTACCGATTCGGATCGTCCTTTAGCGGCTTCGATCGCAAGCTGCAAAGTATCTTTAAGTAGTTGCTGCCCAATGTAGCTATCAAAAGTTTTGGGGCGCAAAGTCTCTTCCAGCTGCTGCTCAACTGGATCGTCGGTCTGTTCGGCCGCTACCGTAACGCGCTCAATCATGGCTTAAGTATAGCAAATTGACCGTACAAAAGACGAAAGTAGCTTAATAACCCGAAAAGTAGTCGGTCACAATTTGGTTGAATGGCACTCCCGCCTTAATCAGCATCCAGCGATAATTTACCACCATCGCATTAGGGCCAGAGATATACCACCGCCGCTCCTTAAAATCAGGGACGTTTCGCCGTAACATTGCCGCATCAATAAAGCCGGTTTCGCCCTGCCAGCCCTCGGATTTTTGGTCGGTTACAACCTTGGTTAACCGCAGACCAGGAGTGTTAGTCCACAGCTCATCAACCAAGAACTCGGTTGGCTTAGCCGCCGTATACAACATGGCCACATCGCGCTGTTGCTGAGACTGTCCGAGCCATTCCGCCATTGCTACAAACGGCGTTACACCAATACCACCAGCAATCCAGCCTAGCTTTTGATCAGGCGACCGAGGCAGTGTAAAATCACCCTCCATTTTGCCTCCGCCCACCACCGAACCAGCCTTAAGCTGCAACATCGCCCGCTTGTACGAACTCATTGATTCGGGATTAATGCGGGCCATCAGGCGAACCGTCTGGCCGTTAGGAGCAGAGGCAACCGTAAAGAAGCGGCGAGTGCCACGATCATCTGGGCGATGATGCGACAGTGTCCACTCAGAGTACTGGCCCGGCTGATACTTTAACCAATAGTTCGATGTAAAAATAAACTCATACAGAGAAGGCGCGAGTTGAGTGGTTTTGACCCAGCGCAGCGTAATTCGGCGTTTTCCACTAACCGCGTAACCCAACAGGTTACCCGCCACCAAAGCTAGCTCCGGGCTGGAGTCAAGCGGCCCCAGTTGAAACTGCACGCTAAACAATAATCCCACCACCACCGCATAAACCCATTGCCATTTTCTGGTTGGTGGCAGCGTAGTCGGTTCGGTTAGCATCACCGTACCCATAAACACCAATGGCCCGGACAGAACCGCAATTTTTATGGCAGCACCTTTATCGCTACCATCAATAAATGCCGTCACTACCACCACCGCCAGTACCGTTAGCCAAAACAGGCCAACAAGCTGGAATTTATGCAGCTTGCGAATAAGCAACACACCCGCCACAAAAACGACTGGTAGCAAGACCTTACTGCCCACCCACCAAGTTGCACTGGTTAAGCCCAAGAAGCTTACCGTTAATGCTGCAATTGCGGCCGGGTTGAACACGCTCCGCAGTGGCCCAAAAAAGTACTTGGGAGCCACCGCCACCACGCCAGCCGCCACCAACACTAGCAACCCTAGTGGATCGGAGGTTGGCTTAAGGATAAGGAATAAAATTAGCCCGGTTATCAGCGATGCCTCAACGCTGGTCTGGGCCTTAAACAGCAGTGCCAGGATTTGGTTAACACTCCAGCTTACGCCAACCAGGACCGCCGCCGATAGCACCAACGCTACCGGGTCGTAACTCATCAGCCCTAGCAAAGATAAAATTAGAGCTAAGCTACTAATTGTTAGTAGCACATACAAAACCAATCTGTACATCGTGATTGAGTTTAAGACGGCGTCAACGTAATCGATGATTGGCTTCATAACTCTATTGTATACCCTTTGGCTTAAAAATTGCCGGCTCCAAGGCGGACGAAGCAACCATATGGCCGCCCTTATCTATTAGCGCGTACTCAAAACTGCCAAGCTGGTGCAGCTGATCGGGAGTGCTAAAAAAGAGCGCTGTTGCGGCCATGTCGGCCAGAGCGGTAGTATCGGCCACCGCCCAAGTTGCCACCACACGATCGGTAGATTTTTGGGCGGCTGGATCCATAACGTGATGATAATCGCCCCACCGCCGCCGGTTGGTTGCCGAAGCGCAAAGACTTTTATTACGCAGCTCAAACACCCCAATCGCCTTGGTGCTGTCGGTCGGGTCCTCCAAGCCAACCCTTAACGGCGAGCGGCCCCGGTGACGCATGTCCCCTCCAGCATTAACCAGGTACTGCCTGTAGCCATGCCGCTCAAGCACCTCGCCAACCAAGTCAACCAGGTAACCCTTGCCGGCGGCGCCAAAATCAAGCTGTACCGGCTGCCTGGTGGTTAAGGTGGTGCCACTAAAACTCATCACCTCATCCCAATCTGGAACCGTGCGAATTGGGCGCTGCTTAAAGCTATAATCCCGGTCGTAACCGGCGTCAGCCATCATGCCGCCAATCAGCGGTGTAACCAAGCCTACGGTCAGCTCATAAGCCGTTCGATATAGTTTAAACAGCTCGACCGAGTCATCAGGGAATTGATACTTACCAGGAGATTTAGCGATTTGCGAAACCAGCGAATCGGGCCGAAAGCGCGAATAGATTTGGTCGAATTGATCTATGCGCCGATCGATTGCAAGCTTAATTTCTTTATGGCCGCTCGGCGATAAATCATCGTAAATCTCAATCTTCCAGCTGGTGCCAATCGCCTTAAACTCAAAGCCGGTCGAGCCCATCCTAGGAGCTCGCTTGAGTCCGAATACTGTCCACCGCCTCGTTAAAGCCGCCGGAGGTGAGCGATGAGCCGGCCACCACATCAAGTTTAAGTTCGGATAAGCTACGGCCAACCACGCTGCTCTTGTAGCTTTTAGCAAACTCCATCTGGTAAGCCCGGGAGTCATGATCGGCCGGCTGCTGCGAAACCGAACTATCGGTTACCACTCCGCCCTTTACCGTTAAAGTAACGTCAATCGCTTCGGTTCCACCCGGTGTCGCATAATCTCCCTCCGCCGAATAGGTGCCGTCTTTAAACTGCGTGCTTGAACTAGTGGCTGAGGCACCGGTCGAAGAAGTGGATGCTTCGGTCGCGGTTGAGGAAATGCCGGCCTGATTATTGACAGGTGAACTGGACTTGATAATATAGGCGCTTAAAATGCCAAACAGTAGCAGCGCTATCACCGCTACCGGCACCGCATATTTAGTTTTTGGAGCTGAGGCGAGTTGGCTCATGTTAATTCTTTCTTAGTTATTTTTATATTTAGCCATATTAAGCTTAAAGATTCCTGAGAGCCAATCTTACTCGCTCTTGCTCGTCGGTCACCTCGCTGGGTAGAGATGAAACCGCCGCCGCCGCCTGGGCCGGCTTATAGCCTAAGCCAATTAGTGCCTGGTAGGCAGGATCTTCGCTACCGACCCCGCCGCCCGTAAGCTCAACCCCAATCTCTCCGCCAGCCTCAACCTTGTTCTTTAATTCAACCATTATGCGCTCAGCCGTTTTTTTACCAACCCCCGACACATTTTTAAACAAGCTGGAGTCACCCGAAGCGATTGCGGCGCGTAGTCGCTCGCCAGTGGCCGCGCTCATAACCTGCATCGCGACCTTGGGGCCCACACCGTTAACACTTAACAGCAAAATAAATAACTCTTTATCGGAGCGACTATTAAAGCCGAATAACTGATGTGAGTCCTCGCGAATGTGCTCGTAAACATAAAACTTGGTTGTAGAGCCAATTGCCGCGGCACCCCAGTCGGCCACCGATACCACTACCTCGTACCCAATGCCACCTAGCTCAACCACAACGCTGCCGGCCAGCTTTTCGGCCACCGCTCCCTCAATCGTTGCGATCATGCTCTAACTCCCACGCCCTGGTTGGCGTGCGTGATTGCAATTGCCAGTCCATCGGCCGCATCATCCGGTTTTGGTATGCCATCTAGCTGTAAAATCATCTTAACCATCTCTTGAACCTGTTTTTTATCGGCCTTGCCGTACCCAGTTACCGCCTGTTTAACCTGCAGCGGGGTATATTCGTGAAGCGGCAGAGCATGCCGGCCAGCCGCCAGCAAAACCACGCCACGAGCCTGGCCAACCGTGATGGCGGTGGTAACATTGGTCGCAAAGTAAAGCTGCTCCACCGCTACCATATCCGGGTTGTGCTCGGTGATCAGCTGCTCCAGGCACTCATCAATTCTAACCAGCCGGCGGTGCATCTCCTCGTCCGGTGTGGTTGAAATCACCCCGGCATCAACAAATCTAAGTTTATCACCCTGCTTTTCAATCACACCAAACCCGGTCGTAGCGGTTCCGGGGTCGATGCCAAGAATTTTCATGCCAAAGCCTTGGCCGTCTCTTCATCGAAATCAAAGTTTGCATGAGTTGCAGTAACGTCATCCATATCGTCAAGCGTGTCCATCAGCTTAATAATCTGTTGGGCGGTTTTTTGATCGCTGATTACGATGGTGTTTTTAGGAATGTAAGCCAGCTCGGCCGACTCTGGCGTGTAACCCATTTCGGTCAACTTGGTCTGAACCGCATTGAGTTCCTTGGGGTTGGTATATACGATCAGCTCGTCCTCATCCTCATCCACATCAACCGCCCCGGCCTCAATCGCGTCCAACGTGGCAGCCTCGATGTCACTTGGCTTTAGGCGAAGAGTTCCACGGTAGTCAAACTGGTACGCCACCGAGCCGGCATCGGCCATGCGACCACCCGACTTACTTAAGGCGGTGCGGACCTCAGGGCCGGTGCGATTGCGATTATCGGTCGCCACCTCAATAATGAGCGCCACCCCGCCCGGGCCGTAGCCCTCATAAGTAATCTCTTCAATCTGATCTCCGCCCAACTGACCCGAGCCACGCTTAATTGAGCGCTCAATGTTAGCGGCCGGCATGTTAGAGGCTTTGGCTTTTTGAATTGCCAGGCGCAACGAAAAATTAGTCTCCGGATCGCTACCGCCCTTTTTAGTAGCCAGCGCAATGGCGTTAGCCAACTTAGTAAACGCTGCTCCGCGCTTGGCGTCAGCGGCCGCTTTTTGATGTTTAATTGAGTGCCATTTTGAGTGTCCGGACATGTTTGTTTACTCCTTCTGCCGTCGTTTGAGTTGTGGATAACTGAATACTATAATTATACCACTCACCTGTTAAAACGTACAAAAGGCGAACTACCTACCTTTCGCCACCACCGTCCCCGCCAAGCGATTACTATCCACCTGCGGCACCCCCTGGCTGCCACGGTAAAGAAACCACGTAACTGCCGCTATCAACCCATAAGCCGCCGCAACCTGCCACGGTGACGCACCAAGACTAACGCTCGCAAACGGTAGCTGCTTGGCGGTCATCGCTGCCGCAATAATTAGCGACAGCAAACCGGTGGTGGGCCAGGCCGCCACCGCCGTTAACCCGGTATGAGCCATACCAAGTAGTCCAGTAATAAAACTCAACAGCATGGCCAGCGGTACCAGTGGCAGGATGATCACATTGACCAACGGTGCCACTACCGACACCGTTTCGAAACGCCACATAATTAAAGGTAGGGTAATTATGTGAGCGGACGTAGATTCAATAAATAATGATTTGAGCATGGTTGGATTTTTAATTAAGCGCTGCTCAAGTAAAGGGGCAAAAACCAAGACGCCAAAAAAGGCCAAAAACGATAACTGCCAGCCCATGTCTCTAATTAAATAGTCGGGATTCCAGGCAAGAGTTAATATCCCAGGCACAGCCAAAATTGTAGCTGGCCGCGCCTCATAGCCGTAATAGGTTATGAGCAGACCCAAGCCCGCCACCATCGAAGCTCGAATTATGCTGGCGCTAAAGCCGGCAATACCAACAAAGCCGGCCACCAACCACAGTGTTACGGCGGTGGCTACAAACAAAGAAAACCGACCGCATATTCGCTGAGCGGCCTGCGCCAAAATGGTTAAATTATATCCAGAAACCGCCACCAAATGAGTTAGGCCCGCCACCGATAGGGCCCGCTGCAGCTCGTCGGTCATCACCGCCCGTGCGCCCACCAATATGCCGACTGCAAAACCCGACATTGGTTCGGGAACCGCCTCCTTTAGGGCAATAAAGAACCGGCCCCGCAATCGCTCCAGCCAGCCAATCTCGGTTGAAACAACTTGAATTTGCGCAAAGCTGATCCGTACTGGCGCAGCACCCAAAGTCTCGGCCAGCTTGCCGGTCACAACCACCCGATAGCCTCGCCGCAATGATTTATAGCTCGCCAGTCTCACCTTAATCGACTGCGCCACCCGGACACCGTCAAGCTGAACCCCGCTCAGGGTAAACTCGACGTTGCCATATTGATTCATGGCCGGATCATCGGCAATCGTACCCACAACAACCGCCTTCTGATTCAAGTGCTGGCCCAGCCAAGTTCGTGGTAAGTCCGTTTGATACCCCCGCCAAACTCCAAATAGCAAAAACGCCATCGTCAAAAAACCAAAGGCCAAGCGTGAACCCACCAACACCAAACATAACCACGCGCCCGTCAACCCCACCACCCAAATCAATTCAACAGCGTAGCCGCTTCGACCGACCATAATGCCGACCACTAGCGCCACAAACAAAACCACGAACTGAACCGGACGACTCAAACCCACACCAACACATTAGCGAACCGAGATTAACGATTTCTGATCCGGTTTACAATCTAGATTACGCTTACTGTCGGATATACTTTGTAACCAAGTAAGTTCCAACAAATGAGCCTATCGCCAAAGGGATAGTGTATAAAAAGTTTTGAGTATAACTAAATACTCCGGCTGCCAAAATAAAATGCATAATAAAGCTAGTTGAAGCCGCCGCCATCGCCTGCCGCTTCACAACCGCCAGCGTGTAGTAGGCATACAAACCATCTACTACCGCATACCCTACAAGCAGGCCGGCTGCAATCAGCCAGTTAAAGTCTGACATCTATAAAAGCTCTTCGACGGCCGGTAAAACCCGCTCAAAGATCTTTTTGTGGCCCTTTTCGTTCGGATGCAAGCCATCATAAAAATCGTTATCGCTTAGCACCGAGCTAATGCTCACATATTCAATGCCGGTGTCCATTGCGACGCTCTTAATAATTTCGTCATACTCGCGTACTCTTTGCTTAACGTAACACTTACCGGTTGTACTGCCCGGAAGCGGCGTTGTATTGGCGTCACTACCTTTGGCTATGCCAACACAAAGTTGTTTTTGAGCCATTTCTGCCCCAAGTTCAAATAAAGTGTCCAAATTATCCTCAAACTGCTCAGCCTTTATTAACGGATAATTAGGTGTCTTGCGATAGGCTGAATCGTTCACGCCAATCGCCCAAATAATAATGTCTGGCTTGCGAACCTTGGCCTCACCAGGAACCCGTTCAAGCAAATCGTGGGTAGTGTTGCCATCGATACCAAGATCGTACACGTGAATTGAGTCATCCTGGGCCTCGAGCTCGTTTCTTAATAAATTGGCCCATCCGACTCGGGACTCCAATCCGCGCCCCCAGGTTATACTATCGCCAAAAATACATATAGTTTTCATTGACGGCTAATCGGTCCTCTCCAATTCATCTAGTTGGCGCTCGAGGTTCCTTATCTCATCCTCAAACTGGAGTATTCTTTTGCTCTTCTCCGCATCCGGTAATTCACTCCCCCTGACCTCCTCTATACCAGCATAAGCCTCTTCTAAGCGCTCCTCTAACCCAGCTATGCGCTGGAGGCGCCCCTCCTCTCTCGCTTTGTCCTCAAGCTCTACCTCTTCACTACCAGGAATTAAATCTCGATCCTCTGGCCCTGGACCTTTTTCTGGAGACATACCTCAACCCTTATACTTAAATAAAGTCTAACATAAGCAAAAACCGCCCAATAGGCGGTTCGGTATCGAGGGGTAGCATCGTGCGCCCCTCGACCCAAGTCTACGGCCCGATCAGGCCTTGGCGGGAGCCGGCTCCTCGAGAATGGCCAGGTCATCACGCAGCTGCTGCAGCCACTTGAGGAGGTCGGTGTGCATCCTCTTGTACCCGTCCTCCCAGTTCTTGTTCCAACGCGGAATGCGCTCGAGCAAGTGGAAGACATGCTGGCGGCGAACGCCCTTGAGGCACAAGTCCTCGGATTCGGGATGACTGCGGCAAACCAGATCGACAAGCTCAGGGGTGAGCCTATCCGGCCGCTCGCTCAAAAGCGCGGAGGCCAGATCGTCAAGAGTCGCTTCCATGTACATCTCCTTGGTAGGTGTACGGTTGCACTGCAACTGAAGAACATCTTACGCCCTACGCGAAGGGAGGGCAAGTTGGCAATTAAACCCCAAACGCCGGCTGGTTCACAACCACCGCCTTAAATGTGCCACCGAAATCGTATGTAGTCCCTTTAGAAATAAAGCAGCTATCGCCGGCTTTTACCTCAGCGTGATCCCCATCAAAATCAAACACAATTATGCCCTCAATCACATAATAAATCCGATCGTACTCGGTGGTCTCGGTCTCTTGGTGATCCTTCGCTTCATTAACCGCTAATGAAAAATTTGGGCTAATTTCTTTGGTGATGAAATTATGAGCATGATAGGTCGGTACTATTTCTCGCGCCACCGCTTCTTCTGACCGGACAACTTTATAACTCATGCCCTAAACACCTCTATGAGTTTCCGCTGAATTGTTACGCTCATCATCTTAATTCCTTTCGCCGCAATACAACGCTATTTATACAATCATACCAAAATAGCCATTTTATTAACTCCAACTCAAGAAATATTTTGGCAAACTGTTATACTGACCGCTATGAAAAAGGGTAAAATAACACCAAACGGCGTCGTTCTTCATACGCACGAAAATGCTACGGTCGTATTCCTGACAGATCAAGGTTTCGATATTGAACTACTCCCACCCGTTCAGCGCAAAGGTGCGAGAACTCCAGATATTAGAATGGCTGGTATCGACTGGGAAATAAAGTGCCCGACCGGCAAGAGCACTCATACAATAAAGCGCGCGTTTAAAGTAGCTCTGGGGCAATCAAAGAATATAATATTTGATCTACGTAATTCTAAAATGCCGGACAAGGTAAATATCGTGAGACTAGAAAAAGAGTTCACAGATATTAAAAGTGCGAAAAACCTCAAAGTCATTACTAAATCACATGGAGTACTTGATTTTCGTAAGCGGTAGATTACAATATAGATACTGAAATGTCGCCACCGTGGTTCTGCGGAGGCGACATTTCTCTTTTATGTATTAGACCTATAATTCCTGGAGGGCCCACTGGGATTCGAACCCAGGACGCAGAGCTTAAAAGGCTCTCGCTCTAACCAACTGAGCTATGGGCCCACACCTGTAAATAACTGACTTACTATACCTAAAATAGGGGCTTTGGTCAATCTGCAGCCGATCGGCTCTATCCATTCTGCTGAGGTCTAGCGCGGTTATCGATATCCGGTAAATCAAGGGGCTTGGGAGTACTAGCCTCTTTTGAATGAACCGTAGATGCGGGCCGACTAGAAAGTATGTCACCTTTTGCCGAAACTACATCCACCCCGCCACCAACCCGGAGGGCGTAACTGCCCGACATACCCGGGTCATCATCGGTGTCTTTATCCGGTGAAGCTGGCGGTAGGCCATCCAGTAGGCCACGCTCACCAGTCACTTGCTGGGCTGCCAGCATCCGGTTGCGCAAGTCCATGTGCTCACTTTTGCCCGGATCAAAGTCTTGGATTCGATTAAACCCATCAACCAAAATGCTAAGCTGGTCGGCTAATGCTTTGTCAGAAAGCTCCCTCAGCTCATTGGCATACATCTCCTTATCTTTTACTGGGGTCGGCTCGATATTTGAGCTACTTATTTCATTGCCGGGTGGCGCTACACTTTGTTGTTCCATGGTTGTTATTCTACCAGCTACAAACTGCCTTTGTGATCATAATATTTAATGACGACGTCGCTTCTCTTCGGATCGATGAAACAACATTGAAGCGCCAATTGCCAAAGGCACCAACCCCAGCCAGGCCAAATGGAAGCTGTTTATCTGGGAGGCCAGGTTTGATTCATTGGTAATGGTTTGAACTGCCGCCGAATCAAACTGAGCAATTATGCTCGAAATTAGCAACATCGCGGCCAGCACCGCCAAAATCAAAGTTACAATCAAGCTGCTGTGGCGACGAATATGATGATGGCGGTTGGCCAAGAGTAGAATCAAGATTGGCAGGATCAGCAACAGTAGGCCGATGATGGTTTTGCTCACGCCGTAGTTACCACCTGCCTGCTGCTGGCTGTAGTTGTAAAGCGGCTCCGCAAAGGTGCTGGCCAGCACAATGCCAACGTAGACGCTGATGGTCTCTCGAATCAAGGCGCCTTGACCCGCCATGGCGCCATACAGGCAGACCAGGGCGGTGCCGAGGATAATAAAAAGATCGATGCTGAAAGCCGGGATTTGCATAAGCGTTTTACCTGGCTTAATTGTAGCGCCGGTTGGCTATTTTTTCCAGAAAGGCTTTTTGCCGCTGGCTTCCTCAAACTCTTCCAGCAGCTGCTTTTGCTTGGCGCTCAACTTGGTTGGAGTCTCAACCGTAACGGTAACAATATGATCACCGCGGCGCCCGCTGCGGCTAAGGCTAGGCACGCCGTGCTCGCTGAGCTTAAACTTTTTGCCGCCCTGAGTACCCGCCGGAATCTTGAGCGTAATATCGCCATCAACGGTTAACACCTCAATCTCGCCACCTAGAGTCGCTAGGGTCATGGGAATGGTCGTGGTTGAGGTAATATTTTGGCCTTCGCGCACCAGCTCCTTATGCGGCTTTACGCGAATATGCACGTAAAGATCGCCATTGGGCCCCTTGCGGTCGGCGCCACCCTGTTCAGCCAGGCGAATAGTGGTACCGTTATCAACTCCAGCCGGGATCTTCACCTTAACCTTGCGCGCCTTTTTAACCGTTCCCTTACCGTGACAGTGCGAACATTTTTGCTCCGGAATCTCGCCTTCACCGTGGCAGGTTGGGCAAACCATGTTTTGACGAATTGAACCCAAAATCGTCTGCTGCATCCGGGTTACCTGGCCCTGGCCCTTACAGGTATCGCAGGTCTTGATCTTGCTGCCCGGCTCGGCGCCCTTACCGCGACAACGGTCACACTGGTCCTCGGCGTTAAAGTTGAGCGTTTCTTCGGTGCCAAAAATAGCGTCCTTAAACTCAACTGTCACCGCGGTCTCTAAATCTGCCCCACGACGCGGGCCCTGACTGCGACCGCCCTGTTGGCCGCCCATAAACATGTCGAAAATGTCGCCAAAGCCGCCGCCAAACTGACTAAAGTCAAACTGCTGACCATTAAAGCCACCGGCGCCCGGGCCACCAGCTCTTCCACCGCCAAATGGGCCATTGTGGCCAAACTGATCATACTGAGCTCGCTTTTGGTCATCTTTTAAGACCTCATAAGCCTCGGCAACCTCTTTGAACTCCTTGTCGTCGCCACCATGCTTATCGGGGTGATGCTTCATGGCGAGCTTACGGTAGGCACGCTTAATCTCATCGGCACTGGCCGACTTCGAAACTCCTAAAATGTCGTAGTAATCACGTTTAGCCACGTGCCTGCTTTCAGCTTTTAGTTATATTACTTGTCGTCTTTCTTGTCGACAACTTCGCCCTCTACTGGCTCGTCATCCTTTTTAGCTTCATCGGTTGAGCCTGCGGCGCCCTCGTCCTTCTTGGCTTCATCGCTGGCAGCCTCGTAGGCAGCAGCACCAACGGTCTGCATCTTTTCGCTCAGTGCCTTACCGGCCGCTTCGAGTTCATCCTTAGTATCAGACTCCACCTTGCTCTTGGCCTCCTTGAGAGCTTCCTCGAGCGCGGTCTTGTCCTCTGGCTTGGCCTTATCGCCAGCATCCTTGAGCGTCTTTTCGCCCTGGTAGATCATGTTATCCAAGGTGTTGCGGGCCTCAACCAGCTCTTTCTTCTTCTTGTCCTCATCGGCGTGAGCTTCAGCTTCGGCCTGAGCCTTCTTGATGTCCTCATCACTCATGTTGCCGCTGCCGGTAATCTGAATACTGTTTTCCTTACCGGTGCCCTTATCCTTAGCGCTAACATGCACAATGCCGTTGGCGTCAATGTTAAAGGTTACCTCAATCTGAGGCACACCACGCGGAGCGGCCGGGATATCGGTCAGCTGGAATCGGCCCAGGCTCTTGTTATCGGCCGCCATCTCGCGTTCGCCTTGGAGCACGTTAATCTCAACCTGGGGCTGATTGTCCTCGGCCGTACTAAACACCTGGCTCTTGCTGGTTGGGATGGTCGTGTTGCGCTCAATTAGCTTTGTCGAAACACCACCCATGGTCTCGATACCCAGCGACAGGGGAGTAACGTCGAGCAAAAGAACATCCTTAACGTCACCGGCCAACACACCGCCCTGAACCGCGGCACCAATCGCCACCACCTCATCGGGATTCACACCCTTGAGCGGCTCCTTGCCAAAGATTTCTTGGACCTTGGCAGCCACCGCTGGCATACGAGTCATACCGCCAACCAGGATGATCTCGTCGATATCGCTGGCCTTCAAGCCGGCGTCCTTAAGTGCCGCTTCACACGGAATCGCGGTCTTGTCGACCAGTTCCTTTACCAGCTGCTCGAGCTTGCTGCGCGTTAAGTTGTACACAAAGTGCTTTGGACCATTAGCATCGGCGGTAATAAACGGCAGGTTAATCTCGGTTTCCTGGGCGCTCGACAACTCAATCTTGGCCTTCTCTGCAGCTTCCTTCAAACGCTGTACCGCCGCCTTGTCGTCCTTTAGATCAATTCCCTCTTGGCTTTGGAACTGGTCAATTAAGTGATGCATAATCACGTTATCAAAGTCGGCACCACCCAGGTGGGTGTCACCGTTGGTGCTTTTTACCTCGAACACGCCGTCGCCAAGCTCGAGTACGGAAACGTCAAAGGTACCACCACCGAGGTCATAGACCACGATCTTCTCTTCTTTCTTCTTGTCGAGACCGTAGGCCAACGCCGCCGCGGTAGGCTCGTTGATGATGCGCTTTACCTCTAGGCCGGCAATCTTACCGGCGTCCTTGGTCGCCTGGCGCTGCGCGTCGTTAAAGTAAGCCGGTACGGTAATCACTGCCTCGGTCACCGGGCCGCCCACGTAAGCCTCGGCGTCGGCCTTCAGCTTGGCTAGAATCATCGCCGAAACCTCTTCGGGAGTGTGCGACTTGTCACCCATCTTCACCTTAACCGCGGTACCGGCCTTTTCAATCTTGTACGGCACTAGCTTAATGTCGCGCTGGACCTCTTCGTCCTCAAACTTGCGGCCAATCAGACGCTTAACCTCAAACACTGTGTTTTCGGAGTTAATAACCGCCTGGCGCTTAGCGGTCTGGCCAACCAAACGCTCACCATTCTTGTTAACCGCCACAATTGACGGAGTGGTGCGTCCGCCCTCAGCGTTGGCAATAATCGTTGCCTGACCACCCTCCATAACCGCCATCGCGGAGTTGGTAGTTCCTAAATCGATTCCAATAATTTTACCCATTAGTTATCTCCTTTCAGTTCTTGTCTGGCATCTTCTACAAATCCTTGAGCCGCTTTTGTTCCAAGTACTCGCTCCAGCTCTTCGCGTCCGCCATACCGATCAATGATCTGCTGGGCGGTAGCGCCATTATTATGCAATTCAAGTATGTTCACCCATTCATTAAACTCTCTATCCTCCGGATTCGACGCAAGCTCATCGGCGTAATACTCGCCAATAATCCGCGCCGCCTCTTCCTTGCCTCCAAGTTGCTCCAGTAGTTGACTCGGCCTTATGCCAGCCTCTAACTGTTCGTGCATGTATTGCTGCTCAGCCTTGGCCCTTTCGTCCAGCGCCATAAGCGAAGCCTCTACGGCCTTTTGATCTAGGAGGCCATCTGGTGTTGGATCTGGCATTGGTTGATGCTCCATATTACTTTCTCCCCACCTTAACCATGGCGTGTCGGATTACCCGATCGCCGATTTTATAACCTGGCTGCAATTCCTCAGTCACCACCTCTTCATCACCGTCGCCATCGTCCATACTGATGGCCTCGTGCAGATTGTGATCAAAAGGCTGCCCAACCGACTCAATCCGCTCCACGCCCAGCGACTTGAGCGAATCCTGAACCTGCTTACCAACCGCCACCACGCCATTGGCCCAGGGGTGATCCTTGAGATCTTCCGGCTGATGAGCGAGTGCTCGATCGATGTTGTCGAGCAAAGGCAGCAACTCGATGATGACGCTTTGTTTAACCATATCGGTTAGTTCAGCCTTGGCCTCCGTCTCTCGCCGCTTATAGTTGAGAAACTCAGCCTGCACTCGCTGCGCATCGCTGGTTAGCTCGGCGATTTGCGCCTCGAGCTCAGCAATTCGAGCATCCTGCTTGGTCGGCTTTTTAGCGGTTTCTTTCTTGCTCATGCTAGCACCTCCTCGAGCATTCTACTGGTGTAATCCATCAAGCCAATTACGCGAGGATAATTTTGTCGAGTCGGACCAATCATCCCCAAGTAACTTTCATCGCTGTAGGGCGAAGCAAAGCGAGCGATGATCAAACTACAACCGCTGTTCTTGCCAATTGGGTTTTCGTGGCCAATAAACACGGTTACGCGATTGTCATCATGTCGCACCTCGCTCATCCACTCATCCAAGCTGTCCACTAATCGGGCAACCTCAAAGGCCTGACCGCTCTGGGCTAACTCGGGTTGAGCAAACAAGCTGGCCATGCCCCGCAAGTAAAGTCCGTCACTCAACTTGGCCCAGCCCATGTTGTGCGTCAGCTCAACCAGAGAGTTGACCGCTGTCTTGACCGCTCGCTCGGCCTCACCGGCGCTAGCCACCCGTTTAGCAATGGCCTGGCTGGTTCGACTATCGGCCTGCAGCTGCTCAATATTGTTGACGTACAAACGGTAGCCCTTGTCGGTTGGCACGCGCCCAGCCGAGGTGTGTGGCTGGTGAATATAACCCAGACGCTCCAGCTCAGCCATCTCGGCGCGAATGGTAGCCGACGACACCTCAATGGTATCGGTCAGCTGCATCGAACTGATCGGTTCGGCCGTTTTAGCGTAGGCCTCAATAATGGCGCTGAGCACATACTGTTGTCGTGGAGTCATAACCACCTTTTACCATTAATTTAGCACTCAGTTTAATACAGTGCTGATACCTTATATAGTAGGTAATTTAGCAGTCTCATGTCAAGAGTGCTAATTGAATTATGGCTGGTTAGTATAAAAGCAGAAATAGCGCCGGAGCGCTATTTGGCTGGTAGTGATTCAGACCTTACCTAGACCCCACTATAACTAAAACCCTCAATAAGGTCCAATCCTTAAGATTTATTTAATGTAAGTTCGATATCGTTTTAAACGGTGGCGCAGCCGCAAGCGGGGCAGAGTTGGTCTGGTGGTAAATTCAGACCTTACCTACCTGGGGTTCAAATCCCCACTGCTCCACCATTCTAAGGTATAATTACTACATGAGACCGGCTCCCGACTTTACCCTTCCAGACCAAAACGGTGCAGATCATAGTCTTCACGACTACCGCGGCAAATGGGTGGTTGTTTATTTTTACCCCAAGGACGACACCCCTGGATGCACAAAGCAAGCGTGTAGTTTTCGTGATGGGCGAGAAGAGCTTGAACGCCACAATGTCACTGTTCTGGGCATTTCGGCGGATACGGTTGCCAAGCACAAAAAATTTGCCGAAAACCACAACCTAAAATTTACTCTTCTGAGTGATCCGGACAAAAAGGTGATTCAAGCTTTTGGAGCTTGGGGCCCAAAAAAATTTATGGGGCGGGAATTCTTAGGTATTCACCGAAATACTTACATAGTTGACCCAGAGGGTATTATCGTAAAAGAATACCATGACGTAAAACCCCAAGACCAAGCCATAAAAATATTGAAAGACATACAGGAGATACAACATGTTTAAAATTGCCCGCCATAATCAAGGTGCCAGCGACTACCTTCGTAGCGCTTTCTTCGGCATTGAAGACAGCTTGGTTTCAACCACCGGTCTAGTTGCCGGTATTGCCGCCGGTAGTCAAGATCCACAAGTCGTTTTACTAGCAGGGTTGGTTGGCGTTTCAGTTGAGGCGCTTAGTATGGGAGTCGGCCAGTACCTCAGCCAAAAGGCGGTTGACGAAATGGACGGAGACCGAACCAGCCCGGCCGGGACCGGACTGGTTATGTTCCTGGCCTACGCCGCTGCCGGCGTAATTCCGGTTCTGCCAATGGCCGTTTTATCCTACCCAACCTCTCTCGTAGTCGGAGTTAGCTCCGCTCTAATTGCCCTCTATATTGTTGGCTACATTAAGGGTAAAATCGTCCACCGCCCACCCAACCGTAGCGCTCTTGAAGTGTTAATTATGGGTGGTCTTGCCACCATGCTCGGACTGCTCGTTGGCGTTGTGCTACAGGTGTGATAGCCTAGCTATCCTGCTTAACCAATACCATAAAGGCTTCGGGTGGAATATCGACTTTACCGATCTTCTTCATCCGTTTTTTGCCAGCTTTTTGCTTTTCAATCAGTTTGCGCTTACGGGTAACGTCGCCGCCGTACAGCTTAGCCGTCACATTCTTGCCCATTGAACGAACATTTTCGCGAGCAATGATCTTGCCGCCAATGGCCGCCTGCAAACTCACCTCAAACAGCTGGCGCGGAATAACATCTTTAAGCTTTTCGACCACCGACTTACCACGAGCGTAGGCCTCATCCTGGTGGACAATTGAGCTGAGGCTATCAACCACCTCGCCACCGACCAGAATATCAAGGCGAACCAGCTTTTCTTCCTTATAGTCACCCAGCTCATAGTTAAAGGAACCGTAGCCACTGGTGATCGACTTAAGCGAATCGTAAAAATTGGTTAGAACGTTGGCCAGCGGCGCCTCAAAGGTAATGAGCGCCAACGAGTCGTCCAGATAGCTCATATTATTCTGCAGACCGCGGATCTTGTTGATGAGCTGGATCACCGCGCCAACGTAATCGCCTGGCACCACCACCTCGCCCTTAATCCAGGGCTCGCTGATGCTTTCGATCCGGCTGGTTTCGGGTAGTTCACTGGCCGAACGCACGCTGAACTTCTGGCCATCGGTGGTCCTCACGACGTAGTCGGTTGAAGGACTGGTAACAACCATGTCCAGGCCATACTCACGCTCAAGGCGCTCTTTAATGATTTCCATATGGAGCAATCCCAGGAATCCAACGCGATAGCCAAAGCCTAGAACCTGAGAACTTTCGGGCTCAAACACCAACGCCGCATCATTCATCTTGAGCTTATCGAGGGCGTCTTTGAGGTCGGGATACTGCTCGGCACTGCTAGTAAAGAAGCCGGCGAACACAAACGGCTGCACCGCCCGGTAGCCTGGCAATGGTTCGCTGGCGGACTCCTTGGCGAGCGTTACAGTGTCACCCACCCGCGCCTCCTCAATCGACTTGAGGTTGGTCACCACGTAACCAATTTGACCGGTAGCTAAGTGCGGGGCGGCTACCTGCTTGGGCTTAAACACCCCGCTTTCAATAATGTTACCGGTTTGCTTGCTCGCCATTAGCTGAACCACATCACCCTTGCCCAGTTTGCCATCAACGATGCGCAAATACAGCAACACTCCACGATACTCGTCGTAGATCGAATCAAACACCAAACCGCGCAATGGCGCGTCTGGGTCGCCTTTAGGCGCGGGGACCTTGGCTACCACCTCGTCCAGCAGCTCGGGTACACCGTGACCCTCTTTGGCCGACACCCGCAAAACGTCCTCCGGCTTGCAACCCAGCAGTTTGGCCACCTCGCCCGATACCCGCTCCGGGTCGGCCGCCGGCAGATCAATCTTATTTAATACTGGTATAATCTCTAGCCCAGCCTCAATCGCTAAGTACACATTAGCAAGCGTTTGCGCCTGGATTCCCTGCGAAGCATCCACCACTAAAATCGCACCCTCGCAGGCCGCCAAACTCCGTGATACCTCATAACTAAAGTCAACGTGCCCTGGCGTATCGATCAGGTTGAGCTGATGCTCCTTCCAGCTCATCTGTACCGGCTGCAGCTTAATCGTAATACCCTTCTCCCGCTCCAACTCCATAGTGTCGAGCAGCTGCGCCTGCATGTCACGCTTGGTTACGGTACCGGTGAGCTCGAGCATGCGGTCAGCCAGCGTCGACTTGCCGTGATCAATATGCGCAATAATACAAAAATTTCGAATGGTGGACTGGTTCATATCTGTTGCATTATACCTCATAAGAACGAAAATGGGGGGCGAACTCAGGACATCTATCCCAAATTCGCCCCCGCCGCGAAAAGTTATGTGAGTTACGACCCCTGCAGGATGACTGGAGCGGCCCACTCATCGTTGCGGTAGTCCACCGTGGACATGAGCAACCCAACCCCGCGGCGATACTGGTTCCAGCTGATGTACGGTGCGCAGGGCTCACCCCCGGGAAGCGTGGTTTTGACACCTGCCACATCCAGGTAAGGGACGCTCTCCCCGTCTTGGGCCTGGATATAGTTCGGGTGTAGGGCCGCGACCGTCAGGACTTCAAAATCGGCCAGAACGTCGCTCCTTGCAGCGGCCTGCTCACGGACCTCAAGGACCGTCCGGCCACTCTCCGGCTCCCAGTAAGCGCCGAGGTCGATGACCTCCCACTCCACACTGGGCTCGTCGCCGTAGCGGGAGGGATCGAGGAGCTCGAAGTACTCGGGGTCAAACTTCAGACCCCCATACTGCCACGAGTTGGGGTGCGAATCGACGACCCACGCCCACAGCTCCTCGGCGGTCTTCTCGGCCGAACCGAGCCAGATCTTGAGACAGAGCGCGGCGAGGCTGTCGGTCGGGAACCTCGGCATGTTGCGCGCTAGGTGTCCGCCTGGCTTGGCGGTGATTGGCCACCCCCGCAACTCTGCCCGCTCGCGAAACCTAGTGAGGATGTCCTCGGCCGAAGCGAAAAGGTCGGTGTTTGTCGGAATCGTCTGTCGGATCTCGCCGATCATCTTCTTAGCGAGATCAGGGTTGCGGATAATCCGCTTAACCATGTCAGCATCGAGCCCGGCACCCGCTAAAATGCGGGTAAGCTCGGTCTGCTGACCAATGGTGATATCATACAGGCTTGTCGACATGCGACTGACCTTTCTTGGTGCACCGCCAGGCTGACTTGGTGTCTACGCGTAGATCAACGCAGCAAGCTGACCTGTATTAAACGGTGGCTTGTATTATGCAAACTCCTGTTATTTAGGTCAAGTTCAGCGGGCGCAACAACTGCTCTTTGAGCTTGGAGGCAAACTTGTGTGCTTCATTCAAATCAAGTAAATAGCAAGGGATGAGGTAGGCCAGGCTACCAACCGCTAAAATAATCAAAAACTTAGGCCCAACCACCGCAAAGCCAACATCGGCTTTGTACAGCGGGAACACTCGAGCCACCATAATGTAAACCACCCCCGACATGATCGCCCCGGCAATCAGCATCCGCGACAGCCCCGACCAAATAGTACTAAGGCCGAGATGACCTAAACGACGCCGGAGCAAGTAAATTAACACCAGCGTCTCACCAGCGGCCACGATTGACTGCGCCATAGCCAGACCAACCACTCCGTACATTTCGGATAGCAAAAAGCTTAATAACACTGTAAAGTTGAGGGCCACCAGACTAGCATACAGCGGCGTTTTGGTGTCTTGCATGGCATAAAACATTCGTACCACCAAGAAGAACAGGGCCTGAAACACAATCACACCGGCAAACCAGCCCAGGGTGTTGGCGGTTACCACGTCGCCAAAACCGTACAGCAAGCGCACAATGTAGCCGCGCATTAGTACGGTGATGATGGCGGCCGGAATCACCAAAAATAAGATTAACCTCGTGTATAGCGCGAACTCACGGATCAATCGCTGAATCGCCCCCTTAGCCGCCCGCGCCGCCATCGTTGGGAATGCCGCCGTCGCAATTGAATTACCAATCAGCACTAACGGGACGTTTTTAAGGTTGTTGGCATAATACAGCGAGGTCAGACTACCGGTAGCCAGACGTGAACCAATAATTGTTTCAATCATGTAGCTGAGCTGATCAATGCCCTGGTCGATTGATCGCGGTATCATCAATACAACCACCTTACGTACGTCGCGGCTCCAAAACTTAAACGACAGCTTGTGACGATAGCCCAAGCCCCATAGCCCCAGTACCTGTAAAGCGGCTTGTAGAGCCGCACCAATAACCACGCCGTAGGCCACTCCGTAGATTGAGTTTTCCGGCGACAAAAAGACAATACCAAAAATAATACCCAGGTTATAAAACACGCTGGCTAGCGCAAAAATGGTAAAGCGATGGAACGACTGAGCAATGCTGCCCCATAAACTTGAGATCGCAAACAAGAACGGTGTGATCAACATGATGCGCGTCAGATCAACCGTTAGCGCATGGCGAGCCGGATCAAACCCCGGCGCAATCAGGCTGGTAATCGGGTCGGCAAAAACAAAGGTGATTACCGCCACCACCAAAGTCACCGCCGTTAGCAGGTTGAGCAGGGTCGAAGCTAGCTCCCAGGCTTTGGCTTTGTTGTTTTGATAGAACTCGGTAAATACCGGGATAAAGGCTACCGCAAACGCCCCGGAAACCAACAGAGTGAACAGCAGTTCAGGCAGGCGAAAGGCCGCGGTGTAGGCATCGGTTTCTGGCCCAATACCAAAATGCGAGACCAGTAAGCGATCGCGCAATAAACCTAGTAGCCGGCTCAAAAGGTAGGAGCCAGATATGATTACGGCCGCGCCCGACACCGATGAGCCGCGATTAAGAAATGACAGGAAACGTCTCACGTTTGTATTATACCGCTTATGCTATAACCGAAACAGCACCGGCCTAGGTGGCTGGTGCGGTGTCGGGAGCCTTTTCTGGTGTTTTGGTGTCACCACTATCGGCAGTTGCGGCCGGTGGAGGGGTGGTGCCGGTGTCGCCACCAATATCAATTGGGGTGGTATACTTCTTCTTTTTGTTGGGACCGCCAACAACCTTCAAGAAGTCGTCCTCCTCCATGGTCTCTTCTTTAACCAAGAACTCAGCCACCGCGTTTAACTGTTTGCGGTATTTCTTGATTGTATCCTCGGCCCGCTGAGCCGCCTCGCTAATCAGTACCGCCACCTCATCATCAATCACCTTGGCAATATCGTTAGAGTAGTTCTTGCCCTCGCCTAGCTCACGGCCCAAAAAGATGGCGTCGCGCTGGCTGCCAAACACCTGGTTAGGCAGCTTATCGCTCATACCAAAGTCCATCACCATCCGGCGAGCCAGATTGTTAGCGTTCTGTAGGTCATTTTGAGCACCAGTGGTGATCTCGCCGTACACCAGCTGCTCAGCTAAGCGACCACCCAGCATCATGGCTAAGTCGTCCTTAAAGTCCTGCACGCTCGAAAGATGGCGATCCTCTACCGGCAAGCTCCAAGTAAATCCTCCAGCCGAACCGCGCGGTACCACCGTGATTTTATGAACCGGGTGAGCGTGAGTCATGTAGTGACCAACGATGGCGTGACCGGCCTCATGATAAGCGGTAATCTCTTTTTCGCGAGCGTTCATGATGTGGCTCTTGCGCTCAGGCCCAAGTAGCACCTTTTCGACCGAAATATCCAAATCGCGCTGCGAAATCTTTTTGCGATTGTTGCGAGCCGCTAGAATTGCCGCCTCGTTCACCAAGTTAGCCAGGTCGGCACCGCTAAACCCGGGGGTCTTTTTAGCGATCTTACCCAAATCAACCTTGCTCTCAAACGGCTTGTTGCCAGAATGCACCTCAAGGATTGCCTTGCGGTTATGAACATCTGGCGATTCCAGGGTTACACGGCGATCAAAACGGCCCGGGCGGAGCAAGGCCGGATCCAGTACATCCGGTCGGTTGGTGGCAGCAATCACGATTACGTTAGCGCCCTGCTCAAAACCGTCCATCTCTACCAAAATCTGGTTGAGCGTCTGCTCGCGCTCGTCGTGACCACCACCCATACCGGTTCCACGCTGGCGGCCCACCGCATCAATCTCATCAATAAAGATGATGCACGGGGCATTCTTTTTGGCCTTGGCAAAAAGATCGCGCACTCGCGATGCACCAACACCGACAAACATCTCCACAAAATCCGAACCCGAAATACTAAAGAATGGTACGCCAGCCTCTCCGGCTACCGCTCGAGCCAGCAAGGTCTTACCGGTTCCAGGAGGGCCAAACAACAGTACGCCCTTTGGAATCTTGGCCCCGAGCGCCTCAAACTTGGTTGGATACTTTAAGAACTCTACCACCTCGGTCAGCTCTTGCTTGGCCTCTTCGGCGCCAGCCACATCCTTAAATAACACCTTCTTTTTATCGCCACCAAACAGGCGGGCTCGACTCTTGCCAAAGCTAAGCGCCTGGTTGCTTGAACCCTGTGCCTGACGCATCATAAAGAACAAAAATGCTCCAATCAGCAAGAATGGCAAAATGCTAAAAATACCGGCCACAATGTACTGCGTGGTGCTGCTATCGCTCTTGGTTTCAACCGTCACCTTGCGATAATCGATGCCATAATCAGCCAAAGTTGCCCCCGACTCTTTGTTGGCCACCTGCTTAGGCGCGTTAGCATCATTTTTAACGGTAGCGGTCAGCTTGTCGCCGTCCACCACTATCTTGTCGATCTTGCCGTTTTGAGCCTCGTCAATAATCTTAGAAAGACTTACCTGTTCAGCCTTTTGCTGTGGTGCCGACATTACCGCCACGATTGACAGTAGAGTAACAATGGCTATGAGTATAATAAAGCTTCGTGATCGTGGTTTCATTCATCCTCTTTTCTGCAGTTGCGCACCTAGATCACCAGCCGCTCTTACCATAACCGTTTACAGCTTTAGTGAGCCTTAAATGCAACTGTTACTTTATCACGCTGAGCATCCACAAACAACTGCTTTGTCAGCTGTCGCGGTCGATAAATGTGCCCGGTTTTGATGTCAATCGTTAACGACTCAACCGTACGCCGATCAAGCTGCACCAAAGGATCGAGTTTGCGTAACACCGAAACCAAAACTTCCTGCAACACCTCGACCGGCAAACGGCGCAAGGCTTCACGGCTGAGTTCATGAGCCCCATCACCAGAAGACAGCGTCAGCTCATGAATCAACTTGGCCAAACCAAGATCGACCTCATGATTCAAGCCTTCCGCCTCCTGGATCAAGCTCATGATCCAATCTTCAAAATCCGGATCCTCCTGCTGCAACTGCGGAATCAGCTCATGCCGAACATAGTTCCGGCGATACTTAAGATCTTTATTTGTTGGATCCTCAACCCACTTTAAATCGTGTTTCTGAGCATACTCTACGATCTCTGGCTTTTTAACACCCAATAACGGGCGGATAATTTCATCGGTCGAACGTAGTACGCTAAGCCCCTGCCGACCAGATCCTCGCATTACCTGCATTAGCACCGTCTCGATCCGATCGTCTAGATGGTGCGCCGTAACAGACGCTCGGGCGCCAACCTGGGTTCGAATCTCCTTGAGCGCACCATAGCGAGCTACTCTGGCCTCCTCTTCTCCATCGCCTTTGAGGTCTAAGCTCCGCTCATGAACCTCCACTCCGAGCGCACCCGCCAGTTCATGAACCAGCTCGCGTTCCCCCTCAACCTCGCGCCAACCGTGATCAATAAATGCCACATCGAGTTTATAGTCGCCTTTCTTTGCTAGAGCATACAAAAGACTGATTGAATCAACGCCTCCGGACACCGCCACAAGGTAATGCCCCGGCTCTGGCCAGATAATTTTCTCGGTTAAACTCATGCTGACACTATAACAAAATAATTCCTGGTGGCTACGGGTGGATTCGAACCACCGACCAAAGGCTTATGAGTCCTCTGCTCTACCACTGAGCTACGCAGCCATGTACCAAACAATTGTACCGACAAACAAAACGACCAGCAATCGCTGATCGAGTCCGTCCATAATTTCTTGGTAGCGGGGGTAGGATTCGAACCTACGACCTTCGGGTTATGAGCCCGACGAGCTACCAGACTGCTCCACCCCGCGACGTACCCAGCATATTACCAACTTTTACCCCTACAGTCAAGAACGGCCCATCAGGAAATCAATCCATTGTTGTAGGTTTGATTTTTGGGTTGCTGCCGGCTTTTGCTGCTGTTCATCTTCGGCTGGAGCATTGTCTTTTGGCAGAATCAGTACGCTCTCCCCGGGCTGCTGCAGGCCCAGCTTCTCCCTCGCCTCTTTTTCTTTAAAAGCCTCGGTTTGGTAGTACTGAATCTTATACTTTAACTGATCCTGCTCAACCTCGAGGCCGGCCACATCCTGCTGTAAGCCATCAATTTGCTTTTGCAGCTCATAATTCTTTTGAATAGTTTGAACCAGATATACACCAATATACAGCGCCACTATCACGCCAATAATGGTGCCTACGTGTAGTTTACGAAGCTGGTCTCGAACGCGTTGCATACCTTAAGCGTAATACAAATGACGACGCATTAACAGGTAGCGGGTGATTGCAAGCGGTTAGCAACCTGGTACAATCATGGAGTATTATCACGGGCCCGTAGCTCAGTGGTTAGAGCAGTCGGCTCATAACCGATTGGTCGCTGGTTCAAGTCCAGCCGGGCCCACCATTGATTTTAAGAGAACTTATGTTATTATAAAGCTAAATTCCTTCACTTGAAGGTGGGTTGTCCATATGACGACTAGCGACATTTCTTCAACCGAAGAGTACCTGGGAGTAATATGAAAACCAAGTTGAGCGTCGAGCGCAAGGGGACTGAGGTTACAAGCCCCTTCCGGAGAATGCTTGCTGCCGTGATCGCAGCGGTCATGCTGTGCGTTGGCACCTTCATGTTCATCCTCGCCCTAGCCCTTGCCATCATACTGGCGCCGATCTGGGTTCCGCTCCACTTCGTTCTTCGAAGCTTCGGGCGCCGAGGGTTCTGGGTGACGGAAGGCAAGCTCATCAGGTTCTTTTTCACAGCCGACAGCTTTAGGAGGCGATGATGGACGAAGACGAGTTCACAGTCGACCAGGAGATCTGCCCGACCTGCCTGCGCTCGAGCGGCGACGGCCAGCCCTGCTCCAAGGCCTGTCGCGATCAGGATGATGCCCGCGTCAGCGAGGCAGCCCAAAACCTCGAAGGTTTCGAGTTCGAGCCCGGCTACTAGCCCCGCTCACCGCGCCCTACCGCGCAAGCGCCCTTACCGGCCTTGGGTCGGTGGGGCGTTTTGCTTTTATTAGCGGTTAAACAGCCGGCGCATCACAGTACTTAAATCGCCCTTATCGCCACCGTCAGTCTTGGTTAAGCCAAAGTAGTACTCACGCTCGTTCGAGGTGCCTGGAGCACGATAGTCGGTGCCCATGTAAACAATGATGCGCGTTACGCCCTGTGCCAGCAGGTCAGAAGTAACCTGGTCAATCGTTTTACCGGCCTCAGCATAGGTCATGGCTGCATTCCAGCCATAGTTGTTAGGCGTACCACCCTGGTAAACGGTGCGGCCGTTATCGGTCGAAACTCCAACCTCGGTCACCCAAATATCAACTCCGGTGGACCAGCCAACGTCCTTTAGGTCACGTCGCGCATCACCCAGTCGGTTGAGGTAGTCGGGGCCATATGGGTGGATTTGAATTGCCTTAGGTTTAATACCGAGGTTTTTAATCTCTTGCATCACCCGCAGGCCCGGACGGTGACCACGGTTGGCTGAATCACCCTGGGCAATCAGCACCATACTTGGATTGGCCGCTTTAACCGCATCGTAAGCCGCTTTATAGCTGCGGGCGTACTGAGCGTAATCCCAACTTTCATTTTGCAGCCAGGGTTCGTTGCCAAACTCAATTGCCTCGAGTCCCGGTATGGTAGCCCAGGTTCCAATGTTGCGGCTTTCGGCCTCACTCGGTGCCGCCTCATTAAAGTCAACCAGGGCAATAATACGAGTGCTAGTCTTGGCGTACTCGCTCGCAATTGCCTGGATTTGAGATCGAGTCATCGTCGCCGACAAGCCACCTACGCGAACCAGCTTTGGCTTAAGACTTCGGGTTGCCCGGTAATCAATGTCACGAGCACCACCATGCATGCCGATCACGCTGCCGGTAAAGGCGGTTGGGGGCGAGTTTGGTGCGGCCACTGGGGCGGTAAAGTTGAGCGGAGCACTTTGCGGTCCGGTCCCGGTACCGTTCTTACCGGCCATCTTCATAACCATGGCTGCGCCAGGTGGAATGTTGGGTATGGTCATCGTTACTACACTACCCATTCGCACCGCATCGGCAACCGGTGGCCCGGCCTGACCGTTGACCGTGTATCCCACGCCAGCTGTAGCGGTGTTAGCATCAACCGTTGCCTGTAGCGTAACGCTACCATTCTCATATTTTAGAACCTTGAGTCCAGTTGGCGCCGTCGGCAGTACCTGCACCGGTGGCTGCACCGGCATCGGGCCTTCAAACACCAACTTATCGACATGTAGATTGCGGTCACAAATAAATGACCCTGTGCTGTTAAGGCGGCCATAATCATTGGTGAAACCAACCGCTACGGTGTGCTGGCCGGAGCCAACCGCAACCGGTGCCGATATCTGTCCCCAGTTATTAAACCTGACGTGCTTAGCCACGACTTGCTTGCCGTCAACGTAAAGCGTCATAAATGGCGCACCATCGCACTGGTCACCTCTAATGTAGGCGGTTAGACGGTTAGATGAGCCGGCTAGATTAAGCTGCCCCTGAGCCATACCATTTGACCACATTGATAAAGCTTTTTCTTCTCTCGTCGGGCCGGTGCCAATACTGGCCTTGCCGGGTGCATACGTCAGACTCTCCCCCTGGAGCGGTGTGGTTACCTTGGGGGTCGGATCGTTACCGGTAAAGTTAAGCGTATCAAGGAACAGGTTGCGATCACAGGGAGAGGTACCCCCTCTGACATAATCATTATTAAAGCTAACCGACACAATATAGGTGCCCGGTTGAAGGTTGAGCGGGATCGAGTAGTTGCGCCAAGCGTTAACCGATACCGGCATGCTAGCAACCTGCTCGCCATCGATTTGAACGGTCATAATTGGGGAACCGTTACACCTAGTGCCCTTAGCCACAATGGTCAGGTTGGTGGTATTGGTCGGTAAGGTTACCTGAGTAGAACCACTTGCGTTCCAGTAAAGCGAGGCAATGGCCTTTTTAGCGGGATCGTAGCCAATGGCCTTACGGCTAAAGTTGATGTTTTCGGCTTGAATAGTGGTAATAACTGCGGCAAAGGAAGTGATAATCGCCACGACTCCAGCCAACGCGACTAGAGCGGTAAATATTAAGATCCGTTTTCGATTTAGCCTCTTTTTTGCGATCAGCTTTGCTGAGTGCTTCATGTCTGATGCCATCCCGCATCGGTTTAAGTAGCTATGGCCTAAGCGTAACAACTATTTTTTAATTGTAAAGACCCCTAATCTAAACGGCCACCCCAGATGGGGTGGCCGTAAGCTAACGCATGCACTCAGGGTGAGCATAACGCCAGCTGCGAATGCCAAAGTAGGTCTTATCCGGCTGACCGCTCCGGCTCATGATGCTGGTATCCCACCGGCCCCTTGCTTCTGACTGCATCTGATACAGAAAGATCTGCTTGATGATCGGCGACTTGCAAACCAAGTTAAAAGCCTCACGCCAACGCTGCTTGCGCACCTCGTCCGGTACGTTACGGACCCTCAGTATACCGCGAGCCCGACTCTGGTAGCCGAACTCGGTTAGGCACAGTGGCGGACGATCAACGCCATTGGCGGTGGTTAACAGGTTTTTTGCATGGAGCTGATCGAGATCATCAACCAGTAAGTTAAGCGAGCCAATGCCAACCGTAAACGGCACATTACTGGGTGATAGCGGGCTTTCCTGCTGGTAAGGATGGTAAGCCACACAGCTGGTCTTAAGCTGAGTGCAATTACCATCCAAATCGCCCTGATCGCAAAACACCTTCCGCATAAACTCTAGCGGGTAGTAGTTGGAACTAAGCTCGCCAAACAGCACCGCCGCCTGAGGCTGAACCTGTTTGACCGCGCTGTAGCCGGCAAGGTACAGCCAGCGGTAGGTGGTCGGTAGATCGTAGCCCGGTATAGCGGTTAGCCAGCCAGGTTGATTGGGCTCGTTACAGATACTCCAGCGTCGCACTAATGGTTGGAGCTGCCGCACCACCCGTTTGACGTAGGCCGCAAAGCTATCCGGTGTCCAGGCCTGACCGCTACATTCAATTACCGCTTGAACGTGAAAATGATGGCGGTAGACATCCCGAATCGAACGCCGGTAAACCCGAAAGTTACCGCCTTGAACGCGATCACGGTAGATGATGGTGCGGAGCCAGGTGGCGCCGATGTCACGCGCCCGCCTCAGCACCGGCTGGCGCTGATGGTCGCGATTAAACACAACGGCGCCATCATCATGGACGCCGAAATCGAAGTATGGAGCTGCCTGTACGCTTGCCGGGAAGGCCAACGCGCACAACAAAACCACAGCTACAAACAGCTGGCGCATCTTCCCTCCTAGGCATGGTAGGTACAGTTATTAAACCGGTTGCGATTATGCTCCGGTTGCCCACGGTTGTCTAGTGCTTTTTGAGTAACGTTCAAATAATAGCTAGCCCAAACCAAAAACCGCCCGTTTGGGCGGTCTTGGTAGTTGGACTAAAAGGTTTAGCCCTTCTTGAGGATCGGCAGACCGGTGCGTGGGTTTTCAACTACCACGTAACCTTCTGGCAATGCGTCAATCGCTCCATCCTTGACCTCGCGGGCAAAGAAGTAAATACGTTGCTGGCGGCCACCCTTTAGGGTTACGTCGCGCTGGTGTAGATAATAGGTCTGACCCTTTGAATTCGTATGGTTGTAAGCCATGTTTTCCTCACTTAATTAACCTGGTTTTCAGATTAAGCTAATGGTTGCTCCTTTGTCAATAAAAACTCACCTGAAAAAGCCGGTTTTCTCCGAGAAAAATTAACCTTAAGCGTTAAGGGCTAATTTGCATCAAATCGGTTGTTTTACTATACTTTGATATAGTGCTAATGCTAAAGAGTGGAGTGGTATGGAACTACGTCGAAACAGTAATAATCTAGATAATACCAAAGCAACGACTCATGTCCGCAGCTCAAACGGCGGCCGAGTTCGCCGCAGCTTTCTCGAAAACACCTTAATCGTTGTTTTAATTGTGGCCGCGATCAGCCTGATTACCTATTTGGGCGTCCGCCTGGCCGGGAGCCTGAGCAACAACGTTCAGGTTAACAGCAAGCAGTACCAAGCCGTTTTCTTGGCTAACGGACAGGTTTACTTCGGTAAACTCAAGCAAGTCAACAACAACTACCTCCGCCTGAGCGATATTTACTACTTGCAGGTACAGCAGTCGGTCCAACCCGATGCCGCCAAAAACGACCAAAGCAAGCAGCCTCAGGTATCACTAGCCAAGCTTGGTAATGAGCTGCACGGCCCCGAAGATGCCATGTACATCTCTCGTGATCAAGTACTGTTCTGGGAAAACCTCAAAGAAGACGGTAAGGTCACCAAGGCAATCCGCGACTACACCAAGTAATAGCGCTCTTACAACCTTGGGTTAGGGCCCCGGTAAACCTGGTGCTCATACCGCTGAGGATGAGTATGGCGCTTAGGTTGAGCAAGCAAGAACAGTCCCCAACCGGCACACAACATTGCCACTAGCAACGCGATCCCGGTTCCGTCCATCGTCCAGCTCGATCCATGAAAGCTCTTGGTATAAGCCGCTTTATCCGGCATCACCATTGGCTGAGGGTTGGCCGCCGGCGCCGAATGACTGTTGACGTAATTGGTGACACACTTCGACTGCTTTATCGAATCCCCGCTTTTAGCACAGGCTGCCTGGGCCTGAGCATACACACTGGCGTTAGCCTGGGGGCTAGCTGCCGCCTGAGCAGCATCAACCGCCCGCTGGTAGCTGCCCTCCAGCACAATCGCCACCGAGGTGCCCATATGCGACTCCACGCGCTTCTGTAGCGCCAGCATTGACGTATCGGTTGGCGCAGCGGCCACATCATCGGCCTTAACCTGACGAGCGGTAGCATTAATCGAACGCTGATACTGGATTAAAAAATTTACCGCCACCACCAGGGCTACTGCCGATGCTATAAAAAAGTAACGTGCCTTCATTGATATTAGCCTAAAGCCAGGCTAAGTCTTTGTAAAGTAAGCCTAGGCGTTACGACGGCGCCAACGAGCCGATATGCGTGAACCAAAACGGTGGCGCCAAGCGGTAAAGCTTTCAACCCAATGGTACAAAATTGGTGTGGTAAACAGCGATGTAATGCCGGAGGTTAAGATACCGGCCACAATCACCGCCGCCAAGCCGCGCCAAAATGGGCTAATGATCGCCAGGGGCAACAACGAACCCAACGCACACACCTTGGTCAGGAAGATTGGCCGGAACCTGACCGCGGTGGCAAGTGCGATTGCATCACGATGATCCATCCCCTCCTTAACCCGACGGTTGGCATAGTCGATCACAAAGATACCAACATTCTCCACGATTCCGACCAGGGTGATCATGCCCAAGATCTCCAAAAAGCCAAACTGACCGCCGCCAAACCAATATAGCGCCGGGAACACCCCAATAAAGCTGAGCGGCACCGCAAAGGTGATAATTAGTGGCTGCAAGAAGGAGCGGAAGAACAGTGCCAGCACCACGTAGGTAAGCAAGATAGCCGCGCCCAACGCCACAAACAGCTCTTGGAACGACTTAACAATTTCGTCACCTTCGCCCTTTGACTCAAATGCATCCTCGAGCAGGCCAAAGCGTTCGCGATTATCTTTTGCCCAAGTGTTTAGCTTTTCCTGTACTGCAAACTGATCAACACCTTCATTCAGCTGGGCCTTAACCGTAGCAAAACGATTGCCGTTAAAATGGTTGATTGAGCCAATACCTGGTGCAGACGTAACCGTAGCCACACTGCCAACCGCAACCGGACCACTTGGCGTACTAACGGTCAAGGCGGCAATATCGCTTTCGGTGGCCGGCTTGGCTCCGTTACTGTAATGGCCCATAACCGCTACCTCGCCGCTATCAAGCTGGAGTTTGGTCAGATCCTGCTCACCAATCACACCGGCAATCTGTCCGCCAAAGCTGGCGGGCGTCAAACCAACCGCCGCCAAAGAAGCAATATTAGGAGTAACCGTGATTTGAGCTGGATCGCCATCGGTGTAGCCATCCGAAACTCGCTTAACCCCCTCAACCCCGCGCAAGTACTCGCCGGCAGCAACCGAAAAGTCTTTTAACTTCTTTTGGTCGTTATCGTAAACCTGAAGCTGTACCGGAAACTCCGGTACCGGCGTGCCGCTTCCCAGCGTTTCGGCGCTAGCGTAAACCTGTCCCGGCTCACTGGGTAGCTCGCCGCGAATATCATCAACAATCTCGGTGGACTTACGCTCACGCTCGCTAGGAGGAGTTAGGTTGGCCAGGATTGTAAAGCTCCCCGGCGATTGCTGCTGGTACAGGTAACTCCGAATCTCTCCATGATCGCTCAATGCTTGCTCGGTTTTTTGAGCCAGCTGCTCAACCGACGCCGTGCTACGGGCGGCAGGGTAGCTGACCGTCACGGTTAAGGCTTCGGTATCATCCGGCTTCGAAAACTGAACGCTTTCAATCCGGCCGGTGCCAAACAGGAACCCGGCAATTGCGATTGGTAGAACCGCCGCCACGGCGATGATCGCCACTTGTAGCGGCCAACGCTTTAAGATTGAGCGGTTGGTCCGCTGGAACCACAAACTAACTCGCCACAGCGAAGCTTCTTCGCTGGTATCCTCACCGTCTTTGTGATGCGATTTAAGTACTCGATTGCCAATCGCGGTTAAAAACAGAATTGGTACAAAGAAGGATGCCACTAAGGCCGGGATCACCGTGATCGGAATAAAGCGGATAATCTCGCCAAACACACCCGATACAATACCAAATGGAATGAACACGATTGTTGAAATTAATACCGCCATCAGTACGCCCAGACCCACACTATCGACCGCTCGCATGGCCGCCTCAATTCCTTGATAACCACGGTCTTTATAGCGCTGTAGCGCCTCGAGCACCACAATCACCGGATCAACCACCAAACCAAGCACCAGAATCATCGAAAACAGCGTTAGGGTATTAAGCGTCACCCCGCCGACATACAGCGTTGTCACCGTCACAAAAAAGCTTAATGGCACCGATATGGCGGCCACCAAAGCCGCTCGAACGTTTACAAACACCGCCATGGCAATGGCTAGCAGCCAAATACCACCAAACAAGAATCCGGCCAGCCCAAACCAGCCAATATTCTCCCAATGCTCACCAAAGGCACCGGCCACGATCTCGTGAATCTGCTGACGCGTTGATTCAGCCTGATCATACAGCCGTACCACCTCTACGTTCTCGGCAATGATCTTGTCTTGCTTTAGCCGTTCGACCGCCTTTTGCAGCTCTCCATCAACCTGTAAGATATCGGCGTCGTCACGCAGCTGAATGCTGTAGGTCAAACCTTCAACGCCAACCGGCTTACCCTCTTTTTGGTAACCAAAGCGAGTCAACTGATCGTCCTTATTCACCCGCTGACTCACCGTTGCCACGTCGCCCAAGCGGACCACCCCACCACCAGCAGTTGGCAAGCGAACCTCCTGTAGTTGCTCCAGCGACTCCAGCCGTCCAGCCATAATAACGGTTGAGTTGACCGAACCGGCGGTGACCTGTCCGGCCGGAATGTTAACATTAGACGCCGCCACTGTGTCGCTTATCTTACTAATATCAACACCGTTAGCCACCAGCTTGACGGTATCGAATGTTACCTCAACCTCAGCCTCAGCGTTAACATCGGCCTTAACCTCTTTCACCCCCTTTACCTGGCTCATCTCTTGCTCAAAGATGCGGCCCTGCTTAAGTAGGTCGAGAGTTGATCCGCCGGTTAGCCCATAGGTGAAAGCGGCTCCACCGGTAGCGGGCTGAAACACGCTTGGCTTTTCGGCATCGTTCGGTAGTTGAACCGCCGCTACCTTACCGTTAATCTCTTGTATCGCCGAGTCCAAATCGGCACTTGGCTCAATTGTGGCCGTAATTACCGAGGCACTATCACGCGACTGTGAGCTAAGCTCCTTGATGTTGTTGTTGCCCTTGAGCGCGGTCTCGATTGGGTTGGTGACACTTCGCTCAATCTCGGCGGGGGCAGCCCCTTTATATACGGTCTGAATTACCGCTACCTTAACCGGCACCTGCGGAAATCCTTCTCGCTGCAAGCTTAATAGCGAAACCAGCCCGCTCACCACAATTACCAAAAACAGCACAATAGCAATCTGGGTGTTCCTTAAAAAGAACCCGGTCAAGCGGGCGACCCAGTTATATTGCGGCTGTTTTTCGGTACTCATGTTTTCTCCTCGTTAGTGTAGAAATTTATCATTTTGCAGGGCAACAATCAGCTTATCTAAAGAAACCTCTAGCTGGGCTATCTCCGTCTCATTTAGCTGGGTAGCCATCAAGTTGTCGAATCGCTCGCTCAGTAATCGCTGGGCACTTTCGGCCTTGCTGACGCCAACCCTGGTTAACCGCAAGCTGTGCTGCCTTCGATTATCTGGCTGTGCCTCTTTGTGCATCAGCCCGCGCTCACACAAACCATCAATGTGCCGACTGATGGCCGCCGGAGTAATGTCGAGACAAGCAGCGACATCACGCTGTGACGGACCCTCCATCTGCGTAGTCACCTTAAGCACCAGATACTGGCTAAAGCTAATGCCCAGCTCCTGCTGCAAAATAACATCAGCCTGATGGTGAAGCAGCTTAACCACCTGATGTAGCTTAAAGCTCATCGACTTATTTACTTGCTGATTATTTCCGTTCATACCCTCTAATCTATGGAGATATAATTAACATGTCAACTATTTTGAGTCTGAGTGGCTGCTTGTTCTTACTGGGCCGCCACATAATCAAACTTATAGGCCGTGCCGGTGGCGCCAGCGGTACCCACTCCAATACTAAACGTGTTGGTTGCGCTACTCGCGACATAAGGATCAAGTGGACCAGCGCCGGCGCTCGAAGCCCCTAGCACCACTCGTGGAGCCGAGCCGAAGTTGGTGGCAAAAGTAATAGCGCACTGCGTACCGGCCACCACCCCGCTCGACCCAGTCGTAACCGTAATCGTACCGGCGGTATCGGTGCCGCTTACCGTACAGCTTGCCCCAACACCAGCATTGGCATTAACCGCCGCCGATGGCGTGCTCCCGCCAGTAATTAAATGCCCATTAACCGTTAAGTTAGCGGTTACCGTCAGGGCTTGTACCGTTATGGTCATTCCGCTAGTATCGGCAGTTAGCAGCGCGGTGCCACTAGCATTTTGAACCTGGAAGGCGGTGGTTGAGTCGGAGGCCGTCTTAATCTGTACCGTATCGTCGGTCTTTAATTGATTGGCTGCCCCGCGATACAGGTTGGTATCGGTGCCAAAGGTAATCCCTCCTGCCGAGGTGGTATCGGTATCGGTGCCAATGTTAACGCGAGAGGCTGTATTGCTACTGCCAACCTGTAACTTACCAGCAAGGTAGTTTTTAGCGTTAGCCCCAGCCGAGTACAAGTTGTAGCTACTCGTCGATCCAACGGCTGACTGGTCATTAATGTAAACACCATAATTATTGGCAAATGAGCCGCCACCACTATTAGTGGCAGGCTTAACCAGTAACCCGTAGCCACTCGTAATGGTGCCGGTTCCATAGTTATAAACCGCCCCAATTAAACCACTGGCGTTCTGAATTGAACCGGCCCCACTTATCTCAGACTGCCCCCACACACCGTTGCCGTTAGTAATGGTGCCTGCATCACTAGCCTGGTTGAGGTATCCAAACACACCCACCCCATTGGCTACGGTCCCGGTGCTGTAGTTATAAACATCGTGCTCGGCTCCGTTAAGCCAGCTTGCCGTGCCTGCCCCAGTTTTCTGAACATAGCTATACGACCCGATAGCCGAGCCAGTATAATTGCTATCTCCGTCCAGCAACACCACACTATCAAGACCAAGAAAGCCGGTGTTATTTGCGGAGGGTGAATTTACCGTTACAGTGGAATTGAGCCCATTAACAGTCGACACGCCGGTTGTGTCGGCATAACTTTCATCGATATTTACAGTCGCCCGCTGCGCGCCAGTATTTAATATTGTTGCGGTGCTTCCAAAAGCCGCCGATCCAGTAGCCTGTAAATTGCCATCCGTTTTAACAGTATTGGCTGCACTCCGGTAAAGGTTGGTATCGGTGCCCAAAGTGATGCCGCCAGCAGAACTCGTGGTATCGCCACCCACCGTCAGCACACTATTGCCTGGCACTGCTGACGGGCCCACCGCCAACTGCTGATTTAATGTATCTACCACCAGCAGGTTGCCACCCGCCGCATCCTGAACCAAGAACCCAGCCGTCGAATCTACTCGATTTGAAAATGTAGTTTTACCATCACGATCCATATACAGATTGGTGTGATAATCGGTTGTGTCGTATACGCCAAAATAATCTGAATACACCGCTACCCCGCCCGAAAGGCCACCTGTATTATAGTTGGCAATCTCTAGCTCTCCCCTCAAATCCTCAGCGATTTGGGCATTACCAGAATTAAAGTTAACCCCTGCGCCATGCTCAAGGTAGATGTTGCCGGTATAGTTGAACCACTTGTCACCACTGTAATCCGCTCCGGTCCAGGTGTAGGTTGTGCCGTTATCGATTGCCGAGGTCACATTGCCAACGTCAATTCGACGATAAGTCGCACCTCCATCGGTTGAGCGATAAATATAGTAGCCGGCGGCTCCACTAACTGCCGACCAGCTGATCATGTTTCTGCTGGTTGACCCCGTAGTCGTTGCCGAAGAGGGCGTGGTATCGATTGCGCCCGATAGCTGACTGCCAGCGCTATACGCCGAAACCCGATAGTAATAGGTTGCAGCCGTCAGCGTTCCCCCACTGCCACTTGAGGACAGTGTTGGGCTAACGGTACCAAGAGCATTGATGTAAAGGTTGCCATAATCGGTGGTGATGTCATGCGTAATTGTATCTACATTAAAGACGTTGCTGCCGCTAGCATCTTGAACCTGAAAAGCGTTACCGGTGTTGCTGCTATTGCGTAAAACATGGTTGGTGCCGGTAAAGGTCTGATTGTTGCGATTGAGTAGCGCCACATTACTGCTGAGTCGGCTATCGCTAAGCGTTCCAGTGCTGATATTGCTAGCGCTCAGGCTGGTTATGTTGGCGCCGTTACCAGAAATGTTACCGGTTACAGCCAGATCACCGTTTACAGTCGCGGTAGTGCCGGTTTCGCTGAGCAGTGAGTCGGCCACAACCTGAGAGCCGGAGAACTTGGCCAGCCTACCAGCGGTGCCGGTACCGGTTATACCGTTAACGACCGAGCAGTTGCCAGCGGTGGTACAGAACTGGTAGGTGCCGGCCGGATCTGAGTTGAAATTATAGGTTACACCCGCCGTAGGGCTGACGGCAGTTAGGGCTCCTAAGCTGGTGATGTCGGTGTTGGCGCCACTCGCTGCCGCCCCCAGATTAACCCGTGCGCCCGCCGCAGTGGCCGATCCGGTTCCCCCGTTACCAACCGCCAGTGCCGAGCTGAGGTTTAAGCCACCAAAGGTCGGGGAGCTGACCACGTCCAAAGCTTGTGGCAAAGCCAGTACGCCGGTGTTAATCAGCTCATTCCCTACTCGTTGCAAACCGGCTCCGACGGTAATGGTTTGGGCGCTATTGGCCGTAATTGCGGCATTTAACTGAGCAATTTGGGCGCCGGTCACCACATCTACAAACTGGGTACCGTTGTAGTAGTACAGCTGGTTGGTCTGCTGGTTAAGATAGAGTTGTCCCTGAACCGGGTTAACCGGCTCTTGGCTCGGGGCAATGATTAAGGAGTTATTAACGCGCAGCTGACCGTTAATATTTACCTGTCGGCTATCGCTTATGCTAATATCCCCGGCTTTAACCAAATCACTTAGCGGTATCGATGTCACCACATACTCCCCACCCTTTTTATCTTGGGACGACTGCTTAGACTGTCCGGCCCGAATAGCATCAATCACCATATAGGTCACCGGTATGACCATTGCCAGCACCAGTATAATGACCAGAATAGTTAAGATTAATCTAATTCGATTAAGGCGGGGGCGACTGAGCTTTTCTAGTTCGGCGCGCTTTGATTCGGGAATGGTTTTAACGCTTGGGGTGGTGTACTGATCAAACTTGGTCTTGGCTGCGGGGCGAGGGGCTGATGTTGGTGCAGCAGCAGGAACGGCCGGCGCTGCTGGCGCATTTTGGTACGCCAAAGGACCCGCGCCAGGCGGGGTGTTTGGTGTCGGAGATGAAGCCTGCAATCCAGATTGTTGCAAACGATTATCGTCCAACCGATTATCTCCAAAATGTAACAACTTCCACCAATGGTGGATGCTTACATTATAGCTGTTATGCTTACCGAGAACAACCTGTAGAAGCTTGCTCCGGCTATACGTTAGCGAACAGCGTTACGTTGTTGTCGGCCACTCGCATAATGCCACGTGTCACCTCAATTTCGACCGTATCATAACCGGTATCCACCCTTACAATCCCCGGAGATATTAGGGTAAAGAAGTTGCCGTGGTTAAACAGCACATCAAACGGGCCGGTAGCGTTTTGGGCCGAAAGCGACAACGCGGTACCCTTGTAAAAGGTTTGGTAGGGCGAAAAAACCTTAACCTTAAAACGCGGCTGCTCAGCCATTAAATTAAGATCTCCTCAAGCTGCGACAGGGTGTCGGCCAAGCTCACAAACTGCCCCGGCTTACCGGTTAGCTCCTCCGATACAAAGAAGTCTTGGTGGAAGAACTGAATCAGTTTTTTAGCCTTTTGGTACTGCTGACGATCCTCTGGACTTAGCTCATTTTCGCCAATAATAGTGATGATATTCTTAAGCGAATCATACTTTTGCATGATCGCTTGAACGCTGGTTACCAGCATATAGTGACGGTCGCCAACTATTTCTGGCGTCAGCAAAGAGGAGCTGGTGCGGATTAAATCTACCGCCGGTCTAATGCCGCTTTCTGCCACCGACCGAGACAGCACGATTACCGAATCAAGCTGCTGCTGAATCTCCTGTACCGCCGGATCGCTAATATCATCGGCCGGTATGTAAATGGTCTGCACCGATGTAACCGAACCCTGTTGGTTTGAATAAAGGCGATCTTCCAGCTGTTTTAGGTCCGAAAACAGGGTCGCCTGGTATCCGCCCTCCGAAGGAATCTGCCCCATACTGGTCGACAGCTCGTTTCCTGCCTGAATATGGCGGTAGATGTTGTCAATAAAGAACAGCGAGTCACGCTTTTCTTCATCACGAAAGTGCTCCGCTAAAGCCGCTGCCGTCATGCCCACGGTTGAGCGCAATGCCGCCGTCTCGTTCATCTGACCAAAGAACATCACCGCCGAACCCAGCAGCTTACGCGCCCGCAAGGTTTCATACAGCTCATGACCTTCGCGAATCCGCTCGCCGATACCGGCAAACAGCGACAAACTTTTGCCATCACGCGCCACGTTGTGAATCAGCTCCATCATTAGCACCGTTTTACCAACACCGGCGCCACCCACAATGCCGATTTTGCGGCCCTTAACAAACGGGGTAAAGAAATCAATTACCTTTATGCCGGTTTCAAGCACCTGCGGAGTTTCGGCTTTAGCTAGCTGAACCGCTGGCTTAACCTCATAAATTGACTTGCGCGGAGCCTCTTTTAAATCGGCGCCACCGTCGATTGGCTGACCCAGGGCGTTAAACATTCGCCCCAAGGTCGATGGCCCCACCGGCACCGTAATGGTTTGAGCGGTGGCCTCCGCCTTTGATCCGCGCACAACCTGAGGTACGCCTTCTAGAATAATGGCGGTTACTTGGGCGTTTTGCTCAAATGACCGAACTTCGAGTGTGGCGGTTTTTTCGCCCTTTTTTATGGTTAGCAGCTCGCGAATTGCCGGCGGCTCGCCCACCCAAGTCAGCACCGCCGTTAAACTGTTAACCGCCGTCACCATGCCGTAGCGCTTTCCGGCTACACTGTCTTTGGTTGTCTTGGTTGCTACTTTAGCCACGGCTCACTCCATTGGTAACTTTTATACTACTCATTATCTCGCGAGTTCGCTCATCCCCCTGTGACCGTAACGCCCGATGCAGATTGAGCTTTAAGTCCGACTGCATGTCGTTAGCTCGAGACTTGGCCGCGTGCATGGCGTTAAAGCGACTGGCGTATTGAGCCAACTTAGATTCAAGCATGATCTGACCAAGAGCGATTTCGAGCATCACCGACTCCATATAGTTTATAACTTCGGGCAGAGACGGCTCAAAGATGTAATCGCGGCTCGAAATAACATCTCCGGCGGCGGCTTTTTGGCCCAGCGCCGCCACAGCACTAAACAGCTCAATCCGGGCAATGTCTTGATGTAGCAATGAAACGTAGGTTTGATAGTACATGGTCGCCCGCTGATACTTACTTAGAACCTCGGCAATTGGACCCACCTGAATGTTTTGGTCTTTTTCTGGCAACCGGAAGGCCTGTTTGGGCCGAATACCACGCCGCGACAGCAAAGTAACACCATGCGCTCCAATCACGTAGATATCGGCTTTATCCAGGTTGGGATGATTTAACATCGCCGTCATAATCCGCTCATCAATGTCACCAATCAGCGAGCCATCCGAGGTCGCCGCGATCACCGCTTCTCGGTCTTTAATCAAGTCCTTGCGTTCGCGACCTAGCTCTTTTTCGTCGACTCTTAGCTGGCTGTATAAATTCCACAGCTCATGAAAGAACTTGGTCGAAGCGACTACCTGGTCTTTAATTTGAGCAATGTGGATACTCGCCACCGCCTCAAACACCGAAGCCATGTCCTGAATCGTGTCGACCTTCTTTAGCTCATCCTGAATCACTAACGCGCGCTTCATACCGACACCCCAACCTTAACCTGTGCCAACAGCTGCTGCACCTCTTGGCTCCAATCCTCGGCCGGCTTACCGGCGGCGCGCTCGGTGGCCAGCTTTTTAAGCAGCGGGATGTTAATCGTTACCTTACCCCCTCCAGCTAAAACCGTCGCCAACATTAAATACTGAGCCGTTACACTGTGAAGCTCTTGCGGGGTTTGGCGGTAAATTTCGTATACCGATCGACCCAAAGCTAGATCGGCCTGAGTTTGAGCCGCCAGCTCCGACCCGAACTGAGCAAACTCAGCCGCCTGCCGGTAGTCGGCAAGTTTGCGGAACAGATTAACCGTTAAGGTTTTCCATTCTGGGCTCTGAACTCGCCCACCGACGCGCGAGACCGACAGTCCAACATTAACCGCCGGCCTGACTCCGCGCCTAAAATTATCTTGATCAAAAATGATCTGACCGTCGGTAATCGACATTAAGCTGGTAGAAAGATAAGAGGTGATGTCGTCATTTGGGGTGAGCACCACCGGCAGCGCCGTCAAGGTTCCGCCGCCTTTGGCTAGCTTGCCGGCTCGCTCCAGTAGTGAGGAGTGCGCATAAAACATGTCACCAGGGTATGAGTCACGGCCGGGGCTTACCTCCGCCAGCAAAGATAGCTCACGATAAATCTTGGCGTGACTGCTCAAGTCATCATAAACCACCACCACATCCTTGCCCTGTCTCCAAAAATACTCGCCAACCGTACAGCCAACATAAGGAGCTAAATAGGCGAGGCTGAGCGACTCAAAGGCGCTCGCGACAATTACAATACTGCGCTTAATTGCTCCCGTGGTATTAAGGTGCTGGATTAAGGCGTCAATCTCAATCTGTCGCTTGGCAATTAAAACGTATATAACCACCCTGCCTTCCTGGGCTTGACTGGTGGTTAGTTGGCGTAAAAAGGTGCTTTTGCCGGTCTTGCTATCACCCAGTATCGCCATGCGCTGGCCAAGCACCAAGGGGAACAAACTGTCCACAATCGCCACACCACTAACCAGCTGCTTATCGACTAGTTGGCGCTCGGCTACACCCGGAGCGGTGGCAAAAACCTCGGCGTAACCGGTCGGCGTGATCGCGCCTTTGCCGTCAAGCGCCTCGCCCGCCACATTCATCACTCGACCAACCAAAGCGTCGCCTACGCCAGCCTGGTAGGTTTCTTGCTCTAATACGCCAACCGTACCGATGCGTATGTTTTTGACCGAAAAAGCCAGCACCTCAACGCAATGATCATGAATTGCCCGCACCAAACCACGCTCGCCACATTCAAACAGTATTAACGAGTTTACGCTAGCACCTTCGAGGCCCTTAATCATCAAATCCAAGCCTTTAAGGCTAATTACCTCGCCGTTGGTCCGACCATCATCCATTAAGCGCTGAAACGCCTTATTGTCATACATTGGCTAAAATCTCCGTTAGACTAGCCGGATTGCGCTGCAGCCTACTTCGAAACGACTCATCGATCGTGGCGTTGCCGGCTCTCACTATCAAACCACCCGCCACATCGGGATTAGCATGGAAGGCTACCAATGCTAGCGAGTTAAGATTGGTGCGTATCCACCCAACCAGCTCTTGCTTTAAGCTGTAGGGTGCCGGCGATACCAGCGTAATATGAACGACCGGTAGCTGAGCGGCCAACGACTCCAGCTCACTCACCAGCTGCTGAAGCTGTTCCTGGATTGATAGCTTGCTGGTGGCCGGTAGCAGCTCGAGCAAAGCCTGGCTTTCGGCCGAGGTTGGTGCTTCGGGAATTGGTTTTTTACTTCGCAGCGCCTTACCCACCGCTGCCGCGTACAGCGTCAGCTCCTCAATGCAAAAATGCAGATGGTCGGGCGAATAAACTTGATTAGGAAGCGCCTTTATCACTGCTTGACCTCTTTTTTCAACTCATCCTTATGCGCCTCGAGCTGAGCCAACAAGTACTCACGCTGAGCCCCCAAGTCGGCCCCTTGGCCCAGCGCCTCGACTAGGTAAGAGGTTACCGCCTGTCCCAGGCGCTGATCCAGGCGTTCCAACAGATACTGCTGCCGTTTAGCTAGCTCACTGTTAACGTCGGCCTCCAGCGCACGCTGCTTTTCTTCGACCGACTGCTGCATTTGCTGCAAACTGGTTAAGGCTTGTTGGCGAGCAGCCACCAAGCTCTGACGGTACTCATCTAGCTCCCGTTCAACCACCTCGGTCGTTAAGCGCACAATCAAGGTGTTGAGCTTTTTAGATGTTTCGGCCAGGTCCGATCGAAACAGTTTTGATGATTCGCTCACCGATTGCTCAAATGAGCTCTGGGTTTCCTCCTGTAGTCGCTTGAGCATGGCTTGCTGCTGCGCCTCGATCTGCTGACGCAGCTCGGCTTCGCTGGCGGCCGAAACGGCTGGCTTAGCGGCAGGCTTGACCGGCCGGCGGGCCCGCCACAACACAACTACAACCAGCCCGGTTAATAGGATTTGAAGACCAATAACGGCATAAAGAATTTCTGTCATACTCACCTCATTACAACCTTAATACTATAAAGGCCGCTCCAACCGCCACCGCAAAAATTGCCACAGCCGCCAGCACCACCCTTAGTAACCCGCGATAAATTTTAACCTGCGCCATCGGATTACGACCAATCGCCGTTAGCGTGCTGTGCACCGACGAAAACAGCAGTACCGTAATTACAATAATGGCTGCCATCAAAATGATAAAGCTTGTAATCACTCTCCAGGTGGTTACCTCGCGGCCAGCCACCGAGTTGGCTACCTGCTGCAAAAACTGTGGCACCTGAGTGTTCGACTGCGGTGGACTGTAATAGGCAATTTGCAGCAAAACCTCTGCCGTGCCAATTTTTACCTGTTTACTCTTGCCACTACTATCCGATACCGTAGCGGTTTGGCCGCCGTATTCGGCCGCCTTCTGGGCCACTCCAATCACCTTGGTGGCGGAGGTCGCCTTGGCGCCCACGCCCTTAATCGAAGATGGGGCAATTTGCGTGCCGCTGGTAATGTCGCCCTGCAGATCGGTCACAATTACCTTGGTTAGGCCATTACTCGCCACCTGCACTTGATCACCCGGGTTAGACAGATTTAGCGCCGTGTCACTGCCACCAACCACCGCGCCAACCAGCTTATCGGCATTTGAGCTATCGGCCAACTCAACCTGATCACTACTATCACCCTTGGACGCGACCAAGGCCCCAATTGCAATCTGCTGATCGCCACGGTAGCTCTGGCTGATCGCTGCTGCTACCACTGCCGGAGCCGCCAGCGCTAGGGTTACTACCACAGCCACCACCACTCCTAGCGTTTGCCTTGGAGCGGTTCCAGTCAACAACTTGTAATGGTGCCGTAATCCCACCTCGGTACAGTGCTCTCAATTATCTCATATATTATAGCAGTTACGCTTATATCTAGCAGCCCCAATTTACAGCTCGTATGCGGCGGGTTATCATGGTCAATATGCCTAAGTCGGTTATCTACAGTCGTTACATCGCTTTTACCCAGGCCCTGGTTGCCACCCTGGGGAGCCTCGCCCTCAGCGAGATCGCTAAACTACCGCCCTGCGTGCTGTGTTGGTACCAGCGCAGCATGATGTACCCGTTAGCGATTATTTTGGCGGTTGGAATCGTTCGCCGCGAGCGCCAACTTTGGCAGTACGTTCTCCCGCTGTCACTAATCGGCTGGATCATCTCCCTGTACCACACCCTGTTACAGTGGAAGATCATCCCCGATACACTCGCCCCCTGTGTCCAAGGTGTATCCTGCACCACCGTCCAGGTGCACCTACTTGGGTTCATCACCATCCCATTTATGTCGTTAGTAGCTTTTACTGTTATTATTGGTTGCATGATCGTGGAATGGAGGAGTTCAGATGAGTCGTGAAGCTAAAATTTTAACCGCCATCTTAGTGCTAGTTGTTGGCGCCATGGTTGGACTGTTTGTTTTAACCGGCAGCGGCAGCGATAAGCCAGCCAGCACCGAAAAAGCCGATAGCAGCAAGTTGATTCGGGACAACAGTCATAAGCAAGGTAGTGGTTCGGTAACCGTGGTTGAGTTTGGTGACTTCCAGTGTCCGTCTTGCGGACAGGCCCAGCCGGTGGTTGAGCGAATCAAACAGGAGTATGGCGACAAGATCACCTTTGTTTTCCGCAACTTCCCACTCCCAATGCACCAAAACGCAATCGCTGCCGCTAAGGCTGCCGAGGCTGCTGGAGCCCAAAACAAGTACTGGGAGATGAACAGTAAACTGTATGCCAACCAGCAAGAGTGGAGTGAGCTATCAAACCCAAGTGAAAGCTTTATTAAGTACGCCAACGAAGTAGGTGTGGCCGATATTGAACGCTTTAAAAAGGAGATTGGCGACAACACCCATACCGCCTTCATCGAAGCCGATAAATCCGATGGTGAGGCCCTGGGCGTACAAGGTACCCCGACCTTCTACATTAACGGTCAACAATCCGATAGCTTTACCTACCAAAACCTCAAACAGCTGATCGATCAGCAACTCGGTCAAAAGTAAGCTCACTTAAAAAGCGGCGGGCTTGGTTTCGCTGGACTAAGGTGTCTCGAGTGGTTTGCTTGAGCTGCTGAATCATCCTACTTAGATCCTCTAGACCACCCAATAATGGCTCGTCGGCCAGCTGTCGCTCTGCGACGTACAGATGCCGCTGAATCAGGGGTAAAATGTCATCAACCGTATTACTCCAAAAACGGTGTCTTAAACCAGCCATAGTTTGCGGATCGGCCAGGTTGAGGGTTTTGCCGCGTTGACTTTTAAACTCTGCTCGAAGTACTTGAGCCGCCACAAAATTAATTTGGCCTTCCGCCAAGTCCTGCGACCAATCATGAGCATCATCATGTAGCTGACGGGCGGCAATTAAATGACGCAAGGCTAGTTTTAACTTTCGGTTAACCGAGCCATTATACTCATACCCCAAAGCCACTAGCGCCCCAACCGGCGCAATTAAGTGACCACTTGATCCTTCGGCCAACCGGCGACTACTGCCGTATTCCGGCAGCTCATCGACCCGAACTCTCGAACCCTCAAACCGGGTGTTTTGCTGCTCCCAATGGTGCGCCATATCCATAATTTGCAGCTGTCGGTCAGTCCATCGCTGGTACTCACTATTGCCACTGGCCTGCCAAAAATGGCTGCGCATTTGACCAGTCCACAGCTGGATTAGTGGCTGCAACCGGTAATCGGCCTCACCATCCCGAACGTCATCCGAAGCGGTGTAGGCCAACCAACCATAAAGTGACCCTAAAATTAAGTGATTGCGAGCCGTCCGATGGCCTTTGGGTAGTTTTTTATTTTTGGGCTTAATCTGTAACATGATGTGCGGCACCAACGCCGTTACCCCGTGGCTGGCATCCAGTTTGTGTACTTTATTGAGAATTGGTTCGGCCAAAATTTGGGCGGACTGCGGCAACCTTTGAATATGACGCCTGACCGCCGGCCACATTGGTGCGGCTTTTGCAGACTTTACTATCGCAACCGGCTTGGGCACGACCGAACCGTCCATTGCCTGCACCAAACACAACGCCTGGGCCGCTAACGCGGTTGTCATCGACGCCGACCCCGCGTAGTAACACCGCCCAGCCTTAGCGGGGTCATAGCATAATCCTGCAGCCGGCCACGAACCGTCCATGACCTGACTATTTATCAGCTCTTCCACGAGCGGCTGAATCGTCGAACGACCGACTCCCAGCCAGACCCCTGCCACCGTCAACAAAGCTAGCTCTAACAAGCTATGATCTTTACGCGCCAGCTCCGCCCTCCATCGATCCTGCAACAAACTCCTAAGTTCGCCGCGGCTCCATTCCGCCAAAAAGTATAGAATCACTGCCTCGCCCGGATAATACCGCGACCTTAATTCACCCTCTTTTACCGCCACGGTTAGCCATCCTTCAAGGCCCGGCAAGTTTACTCCCAAACGCCTCATTAAAGACCAAATATTGGCATTTACAGCCACGTCTACATCCCGCCATTCGGCATCCGCCGCCCTGCCAACCAGCCAGGTTCGATATGGTCCACCGGGCTCAACCTCAACGGCCATCAGCAGCTGAGCCAACTTGGCTAGCACCTGAGCGCTAAGCGTATTGGGATCCTCGAGTGTCAGGGCCAACCAGCCATAGCTAGTGTCATCCAGGTCATCTGGATACGGCTGCTGACTAGCTCTATCACTACCTCTCACCCAGTAATTAAAGCTGCCATGCTCCCCAACCTGCCCCGCCAAAAAACCAGCTAGACTTCGCCTAACCCTAATCGCATCCGGAAGCTCCATCCCATTAAGCGCCCTCAATATCACCGCCATTGGCAAAATTGCCTGATGCCTATCAGCGCCAGTAAAATCATCTACGCTTGAACTACTAAAACAATCAAAACTGCCACTTTTATTTTGCTGACTGGCAACAAACTTTATTGCCCGCCGATAGCTCTGATCCAAACCGCCATCAATCATTTTCACCCGCCCTTTTCACCGGCAGAGTAGCGGTAAAACGGGTGCCGAGCTTGGGCCGACTGATCACTTCTAGGCTGCCGCCAAAATCTTTTTCGGCCGCCGTTTTAGCCAAAGCCAAGCCAATACCTGAGCCACGTCCATTATCTTTAGTGGTATAAAACGGATCAAAAATCCGCTTCATAGAGGACGGCTTAATTCCCACTCCCCAATCCTGGACCGTTATTATGCAACTCCGATCATTTTCAACCGCTCGCAACACCACCTTAGCCGGCACTTCAGCGGCCGCTTCGTCATATGCATCAATTGCGTTTACGACCAAGTTGGCAATAATCTGACTAAACGCCACAGGATCACCATACAACTTAGCGGTAGGAGAGACATCTATCTCAACTTCAACCATCTTTTGACGACGACGATACTCCAGTATCTGCATCACCGAACCTATCTCCTCCTCCACCACAAACAGGCGGCGCGAACTACTGGCTCGCAACTGTCTGCTAACCGTATCTACATAACGCTCGATATAACTGAGACTCTTACGGGCCTGCTTAACCTCGTCTGACTCTCCTGCCAAATCCAAGTTCAATGAAGCCGCCGCTAAAGGATTCATTATGTCATGCACCAGACCCGAACTGACCCGCCCAAACTCTGCGAATCGCTGTAGCTGCAGCATCTGCTCTAGCTGACTCAACTCTAACTGCCGGGTTCGCCGCTTTACCTTTAGCTCGAGCGAATTACGCTCAATCTGCAGGGCGCGCTCACTTACCCTGGCGCTATGCAGTGAGTGCATAGTCTGCCGATGAGATAACCAGGAAACCATCGCAATAGCCGCAAACGTGACAGCAAACACAATCGCGTCAGTTGTATCTGGATTAATGTGCTGCCACTCTGTTCTAGCGGCAATAATTCCTTGCTCCTGAAGGCTAGCTAGCAATGCCATTACTACGGTAGTTATAACCATTAAGGTAATTGCCCAGCGAGCATCAAGCAAAATACCAGAAACGGTGATCGCTAGGGCGCAGATCAATAAACCTTGAGGCAGCGCCACGCCCCATAACATTAAGGGTACTATCCCGCATATTGCCAGAATTAAAACAAATAAGTAAATTGCTGCTTCCAGGTACCAATATCTAAGCCAATAAAGAAACATGAAAAGTGTTAGGCAGATCATTAATACCAAGGGATGAGCTCCCTGATAATTTGCAAGTACCAGAGAGTTGATCAGGGTAATAATGAGCGATATCAAAGCCGTACAGATCAAACCAACCAACATCACCGATAAAACAAATTCTTTGCGGCGGCGCTCAGGATCAGATGACTTTAGGCGCAAAATTTTACGACCAAAATTTTCTAAATTTGTTATTTTTATGAGCTTGCGAGGCCCCGCTATTACAGCGCGACCCCGCTCCGCTCCCCGATAGATCATCCTATGACCCCCATGGAATGAACTCCCCGGCCTGTTGGGCTACCACCTTCGCTAACTTTTCTTGGTCGCGAACGCTGGTATCGGTTAAAACCGCTTCAATGATCTCACTCATACTCATCACCTCCTTTTGCCACCGATTGCTGGTTGCGGTAATTCCAACTTGTAGCCAATTCCATGGACCGTCTGTATCATCCGCACACCAAACCGACGGTCGATTTTGTCGCGCAAGTATTTAATATGCACATCAATTGCATTGGTCCAAATGTTGTCATTCATCTCCCAAACATGATCTAGGATCATTTGGCGGGTCAGAGTCTTGCCGGCACTGCGAGCCAGATATTCTAGCAAATCAAACTCTTTGCGACGCAACGGAACCGATTGGCCGCGCATCGAAACGCTACGACTCGCGGTATCAACCACCAGATCACCCACCACAATTTGACTGTTGTAGCTGGTGCCGCCCTCGCGGCGGAGCAACGCTCGAATACGCGCCTTAAGTTCGTCTAAGCTAAAGGGCTTGGTCAGGTAGTCATCAGCCCCTACATCTAGCAGCGAAACCTTGTCCTGGACCTCAGCACGAGCGGTTACCACCAAAATCGGTGTGGTGTAACCATTTGCCCTCAACTTACTGCAAACCGTTAAGCCGGAGCAGTCGGGCAAGCTAAGATCTAGCATTACCAAGTCATACTGGTTGATGTCAGCCAAGTGCAGTCCATCGTGTCCATTTGTCGCTACATCGATAATGTAGTTCGACTGTAGACTGCGCCGGATCGCCGCTACCATCGCTGAATCGTCTTCAATTACCAATATGCGCACGGTTTTTGCCTTTCCCTCGCAATTATTTGATATTATGCGGATCTTTCGCCCAAAGAGCAATTGATCGTATTTGGATAATAACAATCAAATATTAAATAATTATTAAATTAAGGTACTGACCTAAAAATAAATGAAAAGCCTCCAGGTTTGGAGGCTTTTAGCTCTGACATCTGACTAGCGTTCGATATTAGCTTATTTGTGGTGGCGCGTGCGCCCTCCCAATGGCACGTGATTGTTTGTTTGTATTTTGTATCTTTTGGTTTTCCCCCTCAACCATGTATCCCCCTTGCTTGTGTTTTTACACCATATATAGAGCTTTTGTATTATTTATAACTCTATATATAGCATAAGCGTTTATTTTTATAAGCGCAAGGGTTTTGTAAGCACAAAAAAACCGGCTAACTGCCGGCTTTTTAAAGTTTGAACCTTCTAGAAAGGTTTGGTGGAACCAGCTTGATGCTGGCTTGGCTCAACCCCACCGTAGGAACCCGATCCGTAACCGTTAACCTGGCCGCCGCCCATTGTACCGGTAAGACCCTTGATCATTCCCGAGATGCCAACAAGTGCCATGGCACCGGCACCGACGCGCACCAAAAACTCTTTGCGATCCATCTCTTGCGATAAAACATCGTCAAGTAACTTAGCCATATAACTCCTATGTCTGTTTTAATGCTTGTGCTTATCCTAACTGAAGCGGGCCGGACTGGTCAAGAGTGGTTTTAGTTGGAGTAGTCGGCTCGACATGGGGTGCTTCCATAAACGGTTGATCGTTAATAGGAGCTGGATCGGTCGCAGCCGCCACGACCGGAGCCGGCTCTTGCTGATTAGACTGACTCTGCAAGTAAGCGGCCAGCAGGTCTGGCTCCACCCATTGAACATCTTCTAGACCGGTTATTCCATGGCTCATCATCGCCTGCCTTTGATGATGTCGCCGATTAAACGACCAAACCATTAAGCCGGAAATTTCATAAAGCAAAATAATTGGCACCGCCATTAAAACTTGGCTCATAATGTCGTAAGTTAGCGGGACCGCTACCACAAAACTGCCAATCACCACCCATTTGCGCCACTTACCAATTGATCCGGGCGGAAAGCGCCGAATCGAGTTAGCCACCAGTAAAATCAGCGGGAGCTGAAACAAAAAGGCCATCAACATGAGGTAGCTGGTGGCAAAGGTTAAATACTCTTTTGCCGAAATCCAAGCGTTTACTGGCCCAACATTAAACATGCTAAAAAAGTGAATCGAAGCTGGTAGCACCACGACGTAAGCAAATAGCACTCCGGCGGTTGCCAGTACCGCCGAGGCCGCAATAATGACCCCAATTTTTTGACGACTCAGCCGGCTTTTTGCAAAGGCCGGCTCAAAAAAACGGATGCCGTTATACAAAAATACCGGCAGAGCAATCAGTCCACCAGCCAGCATGCACACCTGCATGACAAACAAAAAACCACCGCTGGGCGAGGTGTAATAAAGCGGCATATTGAGTGGCTGGGCCAAGGCGCTAATCAGCTGGTTGCGGAATAAATATCCAATCGCCGCCCCAGCAAAAACCACTGCCACCGACCAAAGCACTCTGGACCGAAGCTCGTACATATGGTCGAGAAACGGCTGGTGGCCATGATGGATAGCAGTGGTTGTCGCCACCGATATCTAGCTCTTCTTAGCGGCTGCGGTCTTGCTGCTGCGAGTAGTCTGAGCGGTCTTAACCTGACTATCGTCATCTTCGCCGCGAACACCCTTGCGGACTTCACGTACCGAAGTACCGATGCTGCGAGCCAATTCAGGAATCTTCTTGCCTCCGAACAAGATCAAAACGATCAGGAGGATGATTAACAATTCTTCAAACTTGCCAAAAAACACTACTTTTTCCTTCCCCACTTAAATCACACGTTAAGTTTATGATATCATGAGCATAAGCATTGTAAAAGGGTAATTTGGTGGAAGTATTTAGTCAGCTTATGCAGTTTTTATCTCACTTGGTACTTCGAGCCCAAGCTTACGGCGAAGGTACTTATGGGGGTCTGCGCTACGGCAGCACCGATAGCACCGGTGGCTTTAATCTGCCTCTACCAAACACCGGTCCCGGCCTACTGTTTTGGGGCGGAGCAATCTTGCTAGCGGTAGCGGTCGGTATTTTTGCCTGGCGCTTTTTTGCCAAACGGCGCAAGCGATCTACAGATCAAGCCGCCGCACCCAGCGACACCGACCAGCTACTTAAATACTGACAACCGAGGGTCGTCGAGCGGGGCTTTTAGCCTGGACCTTAGCCGGCACCACCTGCTCCTGCCTCGCAGGATCTGGCTTCGGCAATAACTGCAAGTTGCGCATTAGCAGCACCAGCCAGACAAAACTTACGCCAAAGGCGCTTAGTTCGAAGGCGGTTAAACTCAAATACCCAATACCCTGGAATAACCAAACCATTATCGTTAACACTAGAGCGATCATGTATGAGGTATAGGTAAACTCGCGCGAAATGGATGGAACATACCAGCGTAAGCCGACTATCATTGCCAAGATAAATACTACTAGCAAGGTCGCCGACCAGTTATGTAGATATACCAAAATAGTATCTGGCGTGTAAGGAAACAGGCCAACTCCTGCTAAAGCCAAGGCTGTAGCTATAAACAGTCCCTCCAGGATTTTGATGTGCTGGGCTGATTTACCGTAAAGCTGTTTTGGCTGGTCAAAAACAAACCGCGATAGTGCCACCATCATCAAGCCAGAAAATACCAAGGTTAGGTTGAAAGCTAAGCTGTTGGCTGAGTCGGCCGACCCCAGGTAGCTAAAGTTGATCTGCCACCAATTGGCCTGCTGGTTTGTTACCATCGCCAACAACACTCCTCCAATTAATACCACTGCCAGCATCGCCACAATCTGGCCAATATTAATATTCAGCGCCAAAATAATTAACGCGTAGCTAGCCATACCGACCATCGCCGACACCAATAAGGCGGCTGTATATGGGTCAAACATCAAGCCCTTAAAAGCATTGGTAAGCACAAAACATAGTAAGGCCACCAGCGCCACCACAACCACGGCATGGGATATGGTCAGGGTTGTAATATCTAGAGCCCGGGTAGGACCGTTCAGTTTTTGCCATGCACCTCGGTTAATCTGACCGTAACGATAGGCGTAACCAAACACCAAAATACCAGCCACCAAAGTACCATAAATTGCTATCCTGGCTATAGACAGCTCACCGGTGATTCCAATGGTTGGGGCGCCACTGGCTACGAACCATGCCAGAGCCACCAAGCCAACAACAACGGCCGGAACCGCATACCACCTAAGTGCTATGCGGTCGGCCGCCGCCGCCGAAATGCCGGTCTGTAGCTGAGACATTTTTACCTTTGGTCTAATCCTGAGGTCATACTAGACCCATTGTTTTAACCGCGTCAACCATTACCCGCTTAATAGTTGTGATCGCTAGTTTCAGCCAACGGCTTCATTTCGTCGCCATGAGCCAAGATTGCGTAAAGTACCAAAGAATCAACGATCAAGGCCATTACCGACCAGACCGGTAGAGCAAACAAGAAGAGCAGGTTTGCCAAAATTGCCAAAGACACCACCACGGTGCCAACGGCTCGCCCTAGCGCGCTGCCGCTAAACAGCGAGATGCCCGAGCCAATCAGCAGGACACCCAGCAAGGCATGTACCCAGCCCCACGAGGTCAAATCCAGCAAGTAAACCCCCTGGTTAGCAAATACTAGCCAGTCACTGTTAAAAATGGCGGCAAAGCCAACGACTAGTTGGTACACCCCCGATAGCATCATCATCGCCGCCCCAAATGCTACCCAGCCAACCCAGCCGGTTGTTTTGGTTGTTGTTGTTGCCATAACTCCTCCTCCGCGGCATCCCCGATCTGCTGCTATGTTAACTTACACTTTTAGCTTACTCCCGCAGCCATCATCTAGCTTTGGCAATTGCCACAATTACAACTGCCACTTTGTAAGATCTGTTGTTGATTACTTACAACATAGGTGTATTATGGCTGTATAAAGGGTTGTAACTATGGCGAACACACAGACAAACTCAAGCCTAACCGTACGGATGCGAGTTTTAATTGGGACCGCTTTTGGCGCCAGCCTACTATTACTTATTGCCAACTCGGCGCTCTGGTTTAACAACTACATCTTTAACACCACCAACTTCACCAATGTTACAACCGAGGCGCTACTTAGCGACTCCAGCCGGACCGCCCTCGCCACTGCGGTGGTCGACAAGGCCCTCCAAAACCGACCCGTAGCACAGCGCGCAATTCAAGAACCGGCCACCAAGCTAGTCGCAGGACTACTTGATTCAAACGTCGCCGAAACAGTGGTGGAACGTAGCATCAGCCGATTACACACCATCATCACCTCAAAAGATCCCCAGTCGATCGAAATCAACCTGGTTCCAATCAAGGACACAATCACCAAGGTGCTCGACTTAGCTGAACAAACCACCGGTAAAACGGTTGATGAAGACCGCTTTAACCCAGAAGACCTCCCCGACACCATTACCTTGGTTGACGCCACCAAGCTGCCCAACATTTACGTAATGGGTACGGTGTTGCTATGGCTAGGGCCCATCTCGCTACTGGCCGCACTTGGCCTATTGGTCTACCCAATTTACCGTCAACGCCAAAATCTAAAGGCGCTGCACGTAGTCCTGGCGGTTCAAGCCGGTTTTGTGGGTATATTCTGGATCACCGCCCTCATGATTGGACCGTTGTTTAAGCCACCTATCCTGGCGCAGGTCTCCGACACCAATGTTCGTACCGTGGTCGAAAACGTCTACAACGCCTTCATTACAACCTTTAACAACCAATCTAGTATCCTGCTCGCTATCGCCCTAATTCTGCTAGTTGCCGCCGGAGCCAGCTGGTACTACCAGGATGTTTACAAGGTAAAACGAAGTTAAGTTATAAGTAACATAGAGAAGTAAAAACAAAGCGGACCCCACCCGAAAGTGAGGTCCGTGAACTTTGACACGTTGAACTCCTCTGCGACCGCCTTCAGAATCAAGTCGGCCTTTTCTTCAAACGTCATTATCGCCTCCTGCAGACATTTTTCCACACAGCGCCCGAATCGTTGGGCATGGCCAGCGACGATGGTAGTAACCCTCGAATGTCCCTAACTCATCATGGGCCGGACCATCGGGTAAATCGGGCTGAGCAAAACAATGCTCGCACAGCTCTACCGGTACGAAGTCGTTGGTCTCATCATCGAAACACTCGCCGGTAACCGGCTTGTGTATATCTTCGATGGCAGTTGGAGTTGGCTTAGGAATCGGCCATTCCTGAGGCCCATAAACGACAAAGTCGATGGCGGCTTCAAGGGCGATAGCAATTTCCTCACCTTCTTTTCGACCCATACTCCACTCCTGTGAGTCGTCCCTCCAAAAGGAGACATCCCACCACTTCCACGATTTTTCGGTAATTAGATCTAGCTCTGAGGCCTTAGTCCTGAAATGCTGGGCTAGCTCCCCTGCCTGCTTAATGGTCAAATACTGCTCAACCTCACCCTTACCCCACTTGGGAAACAGCACGCCCCGAGGGCTATTAAAAACCCCGTCAGCAACGATTGCAGTAATTATTCCATCCCCTAGGGCAGAAGGGGCAGAGGTGAATAACGCCCACTCAAAAGTTAGACTATAAGTGGATGCCTTTGATGCCGCCATATCTGCCTGAGCTATATAGCTCAATACCAGTATCTGCATGGGTGTTAGCGGCTTTCGCTCATTCAGCATGTCAATCTCACTTTCGCTTGTGCGAACAAAAATGTGAGCCGTAGCTCACCTGGGATAATTCTATCACGTCCGCCGACAAGAGCATGATGCTCTCATACCTTAAGCAAAATGTGAATAATGAATTACCGGCGATACTCTGGATTTTCAAAGTCAAAGCGCTGGCCATCGTCCCAAGCTGCCCGCTGGTTGCCATAGGGTGGCATGCCGCCAGCCTGTTTAAGCATTCGCGCCAAATGCATCAAGTTCCAGGTCATAAAGGTGGTGTTGCGGTTGGTAAAGTCATTGTCCGGACCGCCCGAGCCTTTATCTAGATACGAAGGACCAGGCCCAACCTCGCCAATCCAACCGGCATCGGCCTGCGGCGGAATCACGTAGCCTAAATGCTGCAGGCTATACAAAACATTCATGGCGCAGTGCTTAATTCCGTCCTCATTGCCGGTAATCACACATCCGCCAACCTTGCCGTAATAGGCATACTGTCCCCGATCATTTAGCTCGGACGAACAGGCATACAGTCGCTCAATCACCTTTTTCATCTCTGAACTATTATCTCCTAGCCAGATTGGCCCGGTCAGCACCAGAATGTCCGCTGCCTGAACCTTTTTATAAAGCTCCGGCCACTCATCGCTATCCCAGCCGTGCTCGGTCATGTCTGGGTACACTCCTTGCGCAATATCATGGTCTATGGCTCGAATCAGCTCGGTCTTAACTCCGTGCTTCTCCATAATTTCACGACTGACACTCAGAAGCCCCTCGGTATTACTTACCTCCGGAGATTTTTTTAAGGTGCAGTTAATGAATAATGCCTTTAATCCGGAAAAATCGAGATAAACTTTAGTTTCTGTCATGAGAAAGCTCCCGTTACTTGTTTAGTATACCCGAAAAACTACAGCCCCCGATATTACTCGGGGGCCACTTCATCATCGCCTTGAGACGCGATTGCCTTGAGTGCTGGAGCAATCAACTGCCAGACCTCCTCGGGAGAGATGCCCTCAACTTCGGCTGTCTGTCTAACCGTTATAGCAACCAGCGACGCCAAGAGCAGACAGGCACCAATTGTCTGCTCTTCCGTTGCGCGTGCAAGCATGGCATCTTGAACATCTGAGTCCTGGGCGATAACGGCAGTCACCAAAGCAACCGCCAAGTCAGAAGCCTCCGGTGGATTCGGCATAGTATTCTCCCGGGTTGAAACAAGGACAAGAACAAAACGAGCCGCCTACTTGGCCGCTCACTTCACCGTTAGTGTAGCATAACAAATACCTACTCAGGCAGAAGGCGGCGGAGCCATAACCTCTTCCTTAAGTGCTCTTAGGGTTTGAATTACCTCGCGTATCTCTTCTGCATTTGCATCAGAAAAACCCATTTCTTCTTCAAGCACCCTTCCATCTTCAACATCAGCCTCCTGCTGCTCTTTGCGGTTTATTACCGCGGTACTGTCCCCCTCCTCTTGCCTCATGTTATTGTGAAAGTCTTCGTCGGTACTACTCTCTATACTAGTCTGAATCGTGTCAACGCTATCGTGAATATCATAGTATTTAGTAATTGAATAACGCTCTCCGTCTTCATTCAATTTCATGCCCTCCGATTCCTTGATTCCTACCGAAAAATAGCTTGGCGGATCTGGATGCAACTCGCTCGATTTATCAACATCTAGTATTATTACTCTTCCGTCTCTCATTTGGTAAGAAATCTCTTCATACAAATTGCCTTCTACTACCTCTATCGTTGCGCTTTTGAGCAAACTGGGGCTGCTCGCTAGCTCTAGTATCAGCGCCTTAAAGTCACGCTTATCCTTCTCGGTTATTTCTTCAAACTTCCTTATTTCACCACCCGGACTTCCGAACCGCTCCCCCGACATCAACCAATCTCCTGCATAAATATTTAGTGCTGATCTTCAGTGCCTATACTACCATTCTTCCTTTTATTAAAAATACCGCCTATGCTTGTAAAAACCGGATTTCGGCATCAATATAACTCTAGTCCTCCGATCTTTGAAAGTGAGTTCAGATGGCCAATAACACTCTGTCCGATAGCGAACGACTGAAGCAGCTTGAGGGCGAGATGGCCAAAATGGCTGAAGCTCTTGATCAGCTAACCAGTGCAAAAGAAGACAACCAACTTCTTAAAGAACTGGGTGCCTCCGAGCGAAGAACCGCTGAGGCCACCCTCAAAGCCGCCCGCGCAACCACTGCTCTTCATGGCGCCAAGCAAAAGATCGCTTCCGTAGAAGCTGATCGAGATCTTCTGCGTATTCAGGTGTCAGTCATAAAGGAGGAGCTAGCGGCGGCCTATCGTCGTATTGCACGGCTCAAGGTCAATTCGTCCCCTGACTATGTAGCCGCTATCACGGTTAGACCAGCCCTGGGCCAACATGGAGAGCTGGTTTTTCACGTGATAGACATGGTCTCTCAGAATATGGGGATTGATCCAGAAAATCTTCGCACCAAAACCCGAATGCCTCAAATAGTTAAGGCTCGCTGGATTTTTTGGTACGTCATGCGTGAGGTGTCCGAGCTATCTTACCCGCAGCTTGGCAGAATGCTCGGCGACTACAGCCACACGGCGGTCATTCATGGTGTGGCTAAGGTCAAGCACAGCCTCGCCGATGATCCAGATATGGCGTGGGTGCCTGCGCTGATTACCTCAATCAAGCACAACCAGCCCAACTAAAGGCAACCAACGGGAGGGGCCAAAACCCCTCCCGAAACCGTATTTATATCCGTAGAGCCTACAGCCGATTAGGCTGGCTGGCTCAACCTTTTAGGTTGCGGGCGTGGCGGACCATAACCGCGGCTTCGTTGGCCGGGATCACAAACACCGCCGCGGGATGAAAGCTGGGACTAATGTCGACCAGTTCAGTTGGATCGGTAACCTTGTGGTTGAGCTTGGGATCAGCCGCTAAACCTAAAAACAGCAGCTTCGAAAGGATGCGCCGACGGATTTGCGGGTTACGCTCGCCCACGGTGCCGGTGAAGACTAGCGTGTCAACACCGCCCATCGCGGCCGCCATCTGACCAATAGCCTGCTGAATGCGATAAATGTATAAGTTGATGGCCAGGCTGGCCCGATCGTCACCCAAGCTTTCTAAATGGAGTAGCTGTCGCAGATCGGAGGAAGAACCACTAACACCTTGTAAGCCGGCGGACTTATTGAGGTAGGTCTGAAGCTGCGAATCACTCAGTCCTAACCCGTGGCGCAACGCCGATACGGCAGTGGGGTCGATACTGCCCGAACGCGTCGCCATCATCAAACCTTCGAGTGGCGAATAGCCCATGGTGGTATCAACGCTCTTACCATCGCGAACCGCGGTCACGCTATCGCCGCTGCCGAGGTGACAAACCAACAGGCGATGCGGCTGATGGTTGTGATCTTTAAGCACCGTTATGGCCGATTCAACCGACAGGCCATGGTAGCCAAACCGCTGGATATCGAGGCGGTCGGCATCCTTGGGTGCAATAGCATAACGGCGAGCAATCTCCGGTCGAGCGGCATGAAAAGCACTGTCCGATATGCCGACAATAGTGGTATCCGGAAAATGTTTACGCAGTGTAATGATCTCATGCAGGCTGGTGTGGATATGGAGTGGCGCCTTGGCCTCAAGCTCACTTAATTTTTGAACTGTAGCGGCGGTCATCTCGCGATCATGCTGAAAAAAGGTTGAAGGCGCCACCACTCGCACCGCAATGCGTTCAATATCGGCGTCGCTTTTAACTAACTGTAGGTTTTTAAGCAACTCGAGCAGTTGCTGGCCGCACTCCCGCAGCGTTTTTAGGTGAGTATGAACTCGCTCGGTCACTCCATTTTGAGTGTAGCGAAACACAATTGCCTCGCCCACTTGCTCAAAATGCACCGACAAAACGCAGGTTAAGCCGTCGTACAGCCCATACTTGCGGCTGGCGCCACCCGGGTTGGCTACGAGCGTGTAGGTTGCCATTGCCATCCCTCGATTTCCGGTAAATCAACGCCGTGCTGCTTAATGTAGGCCGTGTTTGCTTCAATTCGCTGCTGGTAGGCCGCAATTGTGTGCTGGGCCTCCTCATACGGAACCACCTCGCTGGCCGCCAACCGCTCCATCACCTCGATAGCTAGATGGTAGCGACTGGTCCGATTGCGTACGTGCATATCAAATGGGGTTGTGGTTGAGCCGCTTTCAATATAGCCGTGCAGGCTGAGGCGCTGAGGGGTGCCGCTCAAATAATCAAAGAATATGGCCTTGAGTGTTTCTGGGTAACCATGAAAGTTGCAGATGATTGGCTTGTCAGGCGTGAACAAGCTAAGGAAGGACGCCTGGGTTAAACAAGTGCCAACCGCGCCCAGCCCGCAACTGGTTAGCGACATTATGTTCACAAAACGCAACTTAACCTTTGGCCAGTCGCGCTTAACTAGGTCGATAGCCGCCAGAGCCTCTTTGGTGGTGTAATCACCGGCCGCGGTTAGCACCACGTCTGGATTATCGTCACTCGCAAAATCCCAGATGCTGGCGCCTTGCTTAAGGTTGCGCCGAGCTTCGGCTAAAGTCAGCCAGCGCGGCTCCTGGGTTTTACCGGCCACCAGCACGTTGATCTGACGGGTCGAGCCAAGCATATGCTCGAGTACTGCCAAAGTGCTGTTGCCGTCGGGCGGAAAGTAGACGTCGGCAAAATCGCCCTGCCGGCGCAACACGTCATCAATAAAGCCCGGGTTCTGGTGAGAAAAGCCATTGTGCTCCTGGCGCCACCCAGAAGAGGTTAAAATATAATTAAGCGAACCAATTGTCCCCCTCCACGGTACCTGGCGCGACTGGTTTAAGAACTTGGCGTACTGATCCATCATGCTGGTAACAATCGGCACAAACGCCTCATACGAAGCAAACAAGGCATGGCGCCCGGTTAAAATGTAGCCCTGCGCCAACCCCTGCAAGTTGTGCTCACTCAACATCTCCATTACCCGGCCATCCGGATCTAAATCACGATCCCATTCTTTGATTGGCCACTGCCAAGACCGGGCGGTACTCTTAAATACCTCGTCCAGCTTGTTAGAGTAAGTCTCGTCCGGCGACATCATTCTAAAGTTGCGCCGATCGGCGTTTAACTTAAACACCTCGCTCAAAAATAGACCGGCGCGGCGCATGCTACTACTGCCAACCTCTCCCGGGCTAGCCGGCTCTTCGGCAAACTGCTCTGCCGCCGGCAGCTTAAGTGGTTCATACACGCCTTTGCCGCCCATGGCATGACGATTCAAGCCTAGCCGATCCTCCGGCTTGGGCATGATGGCCTCCGCCAAACTGGCAAAGCCCTTTTTGGTGTCGAATAATTCATTAATTTTGTATGAGCTGAGCCAGTCGCGTAATAACTGCAGCTGTTCCGGGTCGGTCTTGGCCTCAGTCAGTACTACTTGGTGAGCCAGGTGATTACCCTCCACCTTGCGCCCATTTAGCTCCTTAACGCCGGTCCACCCCTTAAGGCTGCGCAACACGATCATCGGGGAATGAGGTGGCACCGACTTGCCCGACTTCAAACTCTTAAATCGATCATGCGCCCACTCCAGCGCCTCCTGCATAACCTCGTGCCCATCGCTAGCGTTAACAATTCGCGGCTCGTAGCCATAACCGGTAAACAGCGCCGTTAGCTCATCGTCGCTCATGCGACCAAAGATGGTCGGTGCTGAAATTTTATACCCATTAAGGTGTAAAATCGGCAGTACCATGCCTCCGGTCTTCGGGTTGAATAGTTTATTTAAGTGCCAAGCGCCGGCGATTGGACCGGTCTCGGCTTCGCCATCACCGATCATGCAGGCCACCATTAAGTCTGGGTTATCCAGCGCCGCGCCATAAGCGGTCGACAGCGAGTAGCCCAGCTCTCCACCCTCCAAAATTACACCGGGAGTACCGGGGTTGCTATGACTCGGGAACCCGTATGGCCAGCTAAAGTTTTTACAAATGTAGCCAATGCCCTCCAGGCTAGACTTGGCCTCCGGGTAAAATTTTTCTAAGGTGCCCTCTAAGAACAGGTTGGCCTGTAGCGACGGAAAAGCGTGGCCAGGACCTAGCACAAACATCATTTCTTGTTGGCGCTTTTTAGCCAGTAAGCTCAAGTGCGCATAAGCAAAGCTGACTCCGGGGCACGAGCCCCAGTGACCCAACAACCGCGGCTTAACATCATCAGCCGTTAACTCCCGCTCCAGCAAGAAATTATCTTGCAAAAAAATCTGGGCGGCCGTTAAGTAGTTGGCCGCTCGTAAGTACTGGTCTAACTGAGTGCTCACCGATGACATATATATGTATTGTACGTGAACCGAACTTTGGTACCAAATTGATAATGCCGCTGAGGCCCGAGCCTCAGGTAAAAGAACCTGAAACTCGGGTGGTCGCGAACTCGGACGCGACCTTGGCCGGGGGGAGGCCAAAACTGGAGTCACCACAGACTCAATCCCAACCACAGCCGCCTGGCCGCTGCCGTGGTTGAGTTGCGAGTCTAAGTCGTGGTCGTTCGAACTTCCACGTAATAGGCGCACAGGCCTCTACGCCTATTACGTGGAAACTCCTTGGTAAAACGGGAATGGTGTCTGCAAGCTCGCAATCCGCCTAATACTCTAGTTGGAATTACAAAGCGCTGCGGAGACTTGCAAACGACCGAACCGTTACAGCTTATAAGCCACCTCCCTCCTTGTTGTATGAGAGCGATAAACCCTCTTCGTGGTGCCGACCGCCTCATCTCTTTGCGATCTGTTTGAAGCATAGCGGATATATAACTTTCTGTCAATACTTTTCAACATTTTAACGATTTCTTATCTGTTAACAGCTTACATAATGCTTATAAAAGTGCCTAATATTGTTAACACTTTATAAAACAATCGATTAATAAACGCAAACAAAAAGCCCGCCGGTGGCGGGTGGTTGAATTTAAAGTGTTGAGGTGGAGCACCTCGGCCGAGTTGCCGAGGTGCCCGCACCGAAGCGGAGTGCTCATGTGCCGTGGAGACTCAAGGCCTACTCTTACGACAGCGTGTCGAGCCTGTTACCGCAAGTTTGCAACTAAAGTCGCAAATGCCGCCGGGTTGGCGGCTAGGTACTTATAACGCCCACTGGGCGCGTATGTGCCGTCGGGGCCTAGGCGCCGCCGACGGCGCAGGGCATGTGCTCCCCCGGCTGCGGCGTGAACGGAAGGCCATCGATGTGGCTGATCACGATTAACCGCCTCCTTTCCTTGTGTCGAGGTTGACGGTCGTTCTGAATTATAGCATAAGTAGCTTAAACTGTCAATCTATTTTAACACTATTTTGAGCTGCAGTTATCCCAGGCCAACTCAAAAATCTGTCGCAACGCCGCTACGATCTCAGGACTTTCAATAATAATTCCAACCGTATCGCTTGGGTTGTCCGGATAGCTTTGCATTACGGCCATCCCCTCATAAAACATCACATCGGCAGCCACCGGCTTATCGAGCTTTTTGGTTTCTCGCAGTAGCTTAGGATCACTTGGAATCTCACCGCTCGAAGAATAAAACAGGCGTGAACCAATATTTTTCTTCAACCGGGCGCCAGGAGTGGTCTTTATCTCACTTGGGACCAATCGCATAATTTCGTCATAGTTAGCAAATGCATACAGCGTAGAGTTTGGCTTGGTTTTCTTGAGCATTTGGAGGTTAATATTGGTTAAAGCTTCTTGCCCCTTATAGAACCGAACAACCGGGGCACCAGAAGCAGAATTACCACGGGCCGACATCTCTAAATCAGGCAGAATACGCTTCAGCTCCTGCTTACGCTCTTCAATCTCTTGCTGCTGGCGTGCAAACAAGGCCTCTAGCGCTTCGGGTGGCTCAGCCACAAAAACCGTTTTGTTTTTTTCTTGGGACTGGCTAATTAAGCCATAATCCGCCAGCTGATCTAAAATCACATAAGCCGTCGCGCGGTTAACATCGGCATGACTAGCAATCTTTTGAACCGAGGAGGGACCTAAAAACAAAGCGGCAACGTAAACCCGAGCCTCCTTGTCGGCCAGCCCTAGAGATTGAAGTTTTGCTGCTAAATCGGTGATTTGCATGGATCTATAATAGCATTGTTGTCAGAAATTTTCAACACTTTTTATGTTAAATAAAAACTTCTTCTCCGTCCCCACAAGGCGCAGGGACGGAGATTAACTGAACACTTTTTGCTACCTACTCCTAGCATTACGGCAAAGGGTTGGTTGACCAATACCTAGCGATTGCCAGCTCAGCGTCGCGATCACGCAGCGTTGCAATTCGGTATGCAGCCGCCACCACACGACACATGTCGACCGGTCCACCGGGGCCAATCAGGGTAGGAATCTCCGCCGCGAACATTCCTAGCGGGTCAGCGAAGGGAGCCGCCGGGGCAACCAAGATTATTGGCTGCCACACTTTAAGGCTTGTGGTGACGGCTCGCGGAAGATCAAAGTCGCTGGCGACCACCACCACGAAGATTTTTACGCCGTTCTCCATCGCTTGGCGCAACTGCTCCGAAAATCTCTCCCAGTTTTGACCAAGGGTGCTCTCCAGGTCTCTATCCAGCACCAGGAAGTCTAGCCTTGGGCGGGGCGGCTGCTCATCTTCGAGCGTAAGCCAGTGGTTTGAGATTTGCTCAAACACTTCCAGCATGCCCGAACGCTCAACAAGTGGCTGATCATCCTCGGTCGAAACCACGGCAACACCAGGGAATAGTGGCATTTTAACTCCTTAGAGTCGGTGTAGATGTGCATCCCTTAAGACCCCTACATACTACCACGCCAATTAACTGTAGTAAGTCAGGGGTGTCTGGCTATACGCTCACGTCGCGCTTGTTAAAGCGCCAGGCTGCAATCGCGGTAGACAGTATAATTGTCACGCCAAAAGCCAGGTAGGTTTCTTTTGAGATATGACCGGTCGCTAAAACCTCTTGAGTGTTGAAGTAGTAAAACAGCGAGTAGTATTTAAGCCAATCAACACTGGTTTCGATCAATGACACAATGTAGGCCAAGTAGGTTGCCAGTAGCACCACCCCAACCACCGCATAAACCTGTGCCTTTTCGCTGACCCATGACGAAACCATCAAAGCCACACTGTACACCACCCACATAAACAGGGTGGTTATGATCCAGGCCGGGAATAAAATGTTTAAGTGTGTGGGAATATTGTAAGCAGCGGCCAGCGGAATCACCCCGAATACCGAAACTCCCGTAAATATAATAATGGTGGCTAAACCAGCCGCATATTTGGCTGCAAAGATTCGCCAGCGCTCTAGCGGCAAAGCCAAGAGTAGGCCCATCGTTCCCGACTGAACCTCACCCGCTATTTGATTACCAGCCCGCGACAGGGCCAACACAATTGCTATCAAAGGCCAAAGCAGGCTAAAGTGCTTGGCGTTTAGGTACACCTCAACCGTGTTTAGAGTAAGGTTGCCCAGGCCAACCGCCTCCAAAAAGGCTTTGGGGTAGGTCTTAACCAGCTCCTGCAGTTGAGCGGAGCTATTTTTTGACGATTCATAAGTGGCCACGTACAGCCATAGCATCAACAAAGAGCCGAGGCAGTAGGCTAGCAGCGACCACTTGCGATCTCTTAACTCACGCCAAACAATTTGCTTCATTAGTAGTACTCCATAAACACGTCTTCTAGATTAGCGTGACTAACCTCTAGCGCCGAAATGTTGTACTTGGTTAAGGCCGCTAGCACCGGATCAATCTTGCCGCGGACCTTTAGGCTGATGGTATTTTTATCTCCCCCAATCACCTCAACATCTTTTAGCTCAAAATCTTTAGGGTTGATGGTTTTGGTCGTCGTCGCTTGCACAATATGAACGCGAAGCTGCAAAATATCCTTCATTGCCTCGGCCGCCACAATCTTGCCCTCGCGGATAACCGCTACGCTATCGCATAGCTGCTGCACCTCCGACAGATTGTGCGACGACAAGAACACGGTCCCGCCACCTGCAGCAAAATCACGCAACAACTCATAAAGTTGGTTTTGCAGCAGCGGGTCAAGCCCCCTGGTTGGTTCGTCCATAATAAGCAGCTTGGGGTCACCCAAAAAGGCCAAGATAACTGCCAGCTTTTGCTTGTTACCAGATGATAGGTGGCGCACCTTGGGCTTGGTATCCAGCCCGAACTGCTGCACCAACTCATCGGCCCGCCCGCGGCCCTTAATGCTACTTAAGAAGTCGATGTGGGTTTGAGCACTCCAATTATCGTGCAGCTGCATATCCGATGATGGGTAGCCAATTGAACGTTTAACCTGCGCGCTATCGGCTTGGGCATCCTGGCCCAAAAGAGTAATCTGACCACTGGTGGTATTAATGTAATCCATCATGCAGCGAATCAAGGTGGTCTTACCCGCCCCATTGGGACCCAGAAAACCAAAAATCTTGCCGGTCGGTACCGACAGCGATACGTTATCTAAAGCCTTTTTTGCGCCAAAGGCCTTGGTAACTTTTGCGACTTTAATTGCATCGGCCATACCTACATCATACCAAATTTGGCTTTATTTAAGGTAATTCGACCGGCTATAGTTCCGAAATACTCTTAAAGCTATCCTTCATGGCATCACGGAAGGAATTGAGAGTCTGCTGGTCCTGACTGCTTAGCTGACAACCGGTGCGCTGCGCCTCGACCTCATTAAATACGTAATATTTATTACCAACTCGTTTCGCCCCAACCGAGTTGTTGGGCTGGCTTTCGGTAGCCGCCGTCTGCGAATCAAACACGTAGATATCCTGCTTAAACGTGCCCTTGGTGCTAGAGTCATCAATACATCCAATCGCCTTAATCTGATCGTTGGTTAAACTCAGGGTGGTGCTATTAGACCCATAACCGTCGCTTAAACTGTAGCTGAGCTGGTTAATCTTGGTTGAATTAACCGGGATTTTGATCCCCAAATCCTGCACCTTAAGGTAAGTTACCGCCGACCGGCTGCTTGATCCGCTGCTTTGCGCCGACGAACTAGTACTGGTTGAGTCTGATTGATTGTTGAGCATTAAATATGCCAATACTCCTAGCGCTGCAAGCACTATAAGTACAATTACTACTCCCGCTACCCTCATTCTGCTCATGCTTATTAGTATAGCAAACCGCTACTCGGTGGTAGTTCCCTCAAACTCCTCTTCGCTGGCTTCGGCCTCTTCACGCGTAGCTCTGACAATTCCATCTTTGTGGTGAGGCGGTGAATACAGTGTATATAGTTTGAGTGGCTCCGAGCTCGAGGTGTTAACAACGTTATGCTCAGCGCCAGCCGGCACTACCACCGCGCTTCCATCCCCAACCTCATACTCATTACCATCAACCACTACCCTGCCACTGCCCTGCTCAAACCGCAGAAACTGATCGTTGTCGGCATGAGTTTCGGTACCGATCTCACCGTTTGGAGGTAGGCTCATTAGTACCAGCTGGGTGTGCTTACCGGTGTACAACACCCGCCGAAAATCGGTATTCTTTACCGTTTGATCCTCAAGGTTACCAAAAAATCCTTTCATGTCGCCTCCGGTTTACTTAACTTTATAATAGTCCTCGCCAGGCAAAGAGGCTAGGTGGTAGCAAAAATAATTACTTTCCCCCTCGCTGACGATGAATACAGCCAACCCAGCAGCACGGGCGGCGCTTGCCTTGCACCAGCTCCTGCGGCACGCGCACAATGTGCTCACGCCTGGTCTTCTCTTGCTTGGGTGTGATTACCCAACAAATCCATTCGTTACGCGCCAGCGGGGTGATGTCCTCCCACTGCTCAAGCGCATCCGGGTTGGCCAAAAGAGCCTTTTTTAGGTCGTCCGGCAGCTTGTGAACCACGCCTTCGGAAATTTGTTTAGTCATCGTCTTCATGCCTTTATTTTACACCAAACGCAAAGCGTCCTGCCGGGCCTTTTAGTGTATGATGTGGTTATGAATCAAGACATCCAAAGCTACAACCAAGCTCAAACCGGTGAAAACCAGGTGATATGTGAGCTTCTGGCCAAAGAGATCAACTTGAATCTCCCGGAAGCGGAGAGTAAAAAATGGCATGGCTCACCGGTTTGGTTTTTAGATGGCAACCCGGTTGCTGGATACAGTGTGCTAAAAGACTGCGTGCGGCTGCTGTTTTGGAGCGGACAGTCGTTTAGTGAACCAAAGCTCCAAAATGAGGGTAGCTTTAAGGCCGCCGAAATTCGCTACACCAGCGCCGGTCAAATAGACGCCGACGACCTTAAACGCTGGATTGAGAAATCGAAAAATATCCAGTGGGATTATAAAAACATTGTTAAAAAACGTGGCGTGTTGGACCGACTAAAATAAGAGCTGTACATGGCAGATAAAACACCTTCTCAGCAAATCGACGACATTATTAAGTTATATGGCGGCTGGAAAGGCGAAACATTATCTCAAATTCGATCCGCTATCAAGCAAGCTGACCCCGATGTGGTTGAAGCGGTAAAGTGGCGCATGGCCACCCGTCCGGAAGGGCTACCGGTTTGGTATCACGACGGCATAGTCTGCCTAACTGAGACCTTTAAAAACGACATTAAGTTGGTCTTTACTAAGGGTGTAAACCTCAGCGACCCAAAGAAGTTATTTAATGCTCGCTTAATGAGTAAAACCGACCGCGCCATCGAGCTTCACGAAGGCGACCCCGTTGATCAGGATGGAATAAAGGCACTTTTTCAACAAGCCGTAGAGCTGAACGTAAACAAAGAGAGCAATAAGCGCTAGATTAAAGCTTTCCGTCTAAGTACTTGCCCGCCATGCTGAGGGCGAAAGAAGGCAGAATAATAAACACCGTAATCATTAGCAGTCGCATTAAAATAAGGTTGGGCTGAGCGTTATCATCCTGATTTGGTCCCGAAACCAGCGCCAACAAAACTCCAATAGCCCCAAAGGCAATTGAAGAGTAAATAAATATACGCGTGGCTATTTTTTGCATGCCTCCATCATACCAAATGCAGATCACCTACATTTCTGGATTTGGCAAAAGCTCGTAGACATCCACCGAAAACTTGCCGGTTTTATCCGACAAGAATGGATGATCCCTGACCATATCTTTGGCGTTGTCTAGGCTTTCAGCTTCAATAACCGAGTAGCCATTCAGCTGTTCTGCCTCTGCCTCGGAACCATCATCCAAGAGTGCAACACTATTACACGGTTCCATGGGCTGCCCCACATCAACCAGGTTTTTGCCTACGCGCTCCATCCACTCGCCCCATGCCCGCATAACTTCCTTGGCTTTGCCTGGGTCCATCTTGCCTGCCGGGGTAGCTGGACCCCGATAGAGTAGTATAAATTTTTTCATTTTAGCCCTCCCGATTATTTCAGCAACATTCTGCGCCAAAGGATGCGCATATGCAATAGGCTATAAGCTAAATGGCCCCACTAAAAGCCTATTCCCACTCTATAGTGCCGGGGGGTTTGCTGGTAATATCAAGAGCCACTCTATTTACCTGTTCGACTTCGTTAGTTATGCGCGTAGATATGCGCTCGAGTACCTCATAGGGCAAGCGCGACCAATCAGCCGTCATGGCGTCCTCGCTACTTACCGGGCGTAGAACAATTGGATGGCCATAGGTACGGCCATCGCCCTGCACCCCTACTGTACGGACATCCGCCAATAAGACTACCGGGAACTGCCATACCTCTTGATTCAAATCTGCCTTATCTAGTTCGTCTCGAGCAATAGCATCGGCCTCCCGTAGAATTTTTAGGCGCTCGGCGGTAACTGCGCCAACAATACGAACCGCTAAGCCGGGCCCCGGGAACGGATGGCGCTGAACGATGACGTCGGGCAAACCGAGCTTGCTGCCAACCGCCCTAACCTCGTCCTTAAAGAGGGATCGCAGTGGCTCAACCAACTTGAATGTAAGATCGTCCGGCAACCCACCTACGTTATGATGACTTTTAATACTAGCGGTTCCGGTGCCGCCGCCAGACTCCACCACATCAGGGTAAAGCGTGCCTTGCACCAAAAACTCAATATCCTCACCATGCCGCTCTTCACTCATTACCTCTCGGGCGGTCTGCTCAAAGACGCGAATAAACTCCCGCCCAATAATCTTGCGTTTGATTTCTGGGTCCGACACGTCCTTAAGTGCTTCAAGAAAACGCTTTTCGGCATCTACAACCTTGAGTTTAATGCCGGTCGCTTGCACATAATCTTTGGCAACCTGCTCTCGCTCCCCTTTACGCAGTAATCCGTGATCAACAAACACACAGGTTAGCTGATCCCCTACGGCTTTGTGAACTAAAGCGGCAGCAACGGCCGAGTCCACCCCTCCAGACAAACCGCACAGTACCTGTTTACTGCCAATCGTCTGTCTGAGCCGTTCTACCGTTTCATCAATGATGTTAGCAGTGGTCCAATTGGGCTTGAGACCGGCACCTTTGTATAAAAAGTTCTCTAAGGTAGTTTGTCCGGCCTCGGTATGGAGCACCTCTGGGTGCCACTGCACCCCAAACAGTTGCTTTCGCGGGTGCTCGAATGCCGCAATCTTCGCCCCTGGTGACGACGCTGTTACCGTAAATTCTTTTGGTGCAGTCTGAACGGCATCGCGGTGCGACATCCATACATTAGGTTTTGCCGGTGTGTTTAAAAAGAGTACCGAATCTGCCTGTGCTGTGGCCTGTGTCCGTCCAAACTCCGCTAAATCGGTTTGGGCCACCGTGCCGCCAAGCGCCTGCGTCATAGCTTGAAACCCATAACATATGCCAAGAACCGGAATGCCGGCTTCAAACAGCTTTTTGTCTATCTTGGGGGCATTTTTGGCATACACACTCGCGGGCCCGCCGGAAAGAATAATGGCTGCTGGGTGCTTTTGCAGCATTTCCGCCAGAGGCATAGTATGCGGCACGATTTCACTATATATGTTCGCTTCACGCACTCGTCGGGCTATCAGTTGGGAGTATTGTGCGCCAAAGTCTGCCACTAATACCGGCTTAGCTGTAGTTAATGCACCCTTCATTTATTAAGTATAGCAAAATGCAGAGCGCCCCGCCGGAGCGGGGGCTCTAGCGAGGCGCGAAGGCTTAGTTACGAGTAAGCCAATGATCACATCAAAATACAAATAGACTGACGCTGCCGGCGCCGGTTTCTTTTTGGGCAATCTCGCGCCCGCCCACTTTTACAAAATGGTTTTTGACGTGCTCACTTGCCGACCAGGTCACACTAACCGGAATAGCCCCAAGCTGCCTTACCGCATGTAGACGGCGCTCTAATAGCAGAGACCAAATACCCCTACCCATTCTGGCTGGATCAACAAAAGCGCCACCCAGCTCAATAAAGCTGTTTTCTTGAGCTTGAGTCGCCAGGCGCCATTCACTTATGTGCTCAGGGTTTGCATGTTCAATGAGCCCATGCCCAACAATCTCATTACCCTCTGTCGCTACATACCTGATAATTGCATTTCGCGCATACAAATAATTACTCAGCTCTTCGGGCGGAATAAAATTAGGGTCGGGTATGTGAGTTGCCACTTGCGAGCGTTTATACAAATCAACTATCGCGCGCCGGTCTTTTGGGGTTGCCTCACGAACTTCCATATACGCATACTATCAGTCCTGAGCGATGCAGGTGTAATAATTAACAGCTCAGGGTCGTGGGGGATGTTAGAACTTTACTTTCTCAAATAATTCGTAATTAATTCAATATCTTTCACGTCCTTGGGCCTGCCGTTACGTTGCTTCCAGGCAAGCACGGTTTCTAACTTCACATATTGTAGGCCATCAATTATCTCGGCGGAACCAATAATTTCCTCTAGGTCCCATTCTCCCGGACCCCATGTGCGCCACAGCTCAATGTTGTGACCATCCCACTCTAAATACTCATCGCTATCATCCATGGGTTTGGTTACCCATTCAGGCTTACCTTTATATTCATCCCAAACGCTTTGCTTAACGACTATATCAATATCATGACTGGCCTCGCGGATGCCGCGAACAATAATGGGCGCGCTACCAAACAGAGCGTAGCTACCGGTAGGCAGGTTGAGCGATTTTACATCAGTAATGAGTTGGTTGAACATAGTGTGTTCGATTATACCAAATGCAGAGCGCCCCGCCGGAGCGGGGGCTCTAGCGAGGCGCGAAAAGTCACTTTACTTCAGTAGCAACATTTATCAGCGAGCACCCCGAGCGATGACCTCGCCAAACACCCTTTCTTCGCCACCTCTTCAGCCGACCTCCGCACTCTTTGCAGCGGTTGCAGAAGCGGCAATGCTTGATCGCTTGTCCGGCATAGCTCTCCTCCGGAGGGCGATAGCTAGGACCCTGCCCCATCCAGGCAAAGCACCTCATTGTTCCCTGCTGATGGTGATAGGGCCCGGGATGATCCGGCGGCAGAGTGCAGACGAAGGTCATCGATTCTTGGTGACGAGGGTGAATGGCGCCACAGATTGAGCGCTTCAGCGTCTTTTCCCAAAACGCCCTGTCGCCCTGCGTAGCATACTGCATAACACCTCATTTGGAGTTGAAATACAAATCTGCCTTTTTGTGCTCTCACTTCGACGATACTATATCATATTTTGGTAATAATTCCTGACTCCGGGCGGTGGAGGAAGTTAGAACTTTAGTTTGCTAAAATCAACTTCCGCAATTTTACTGATCAAGTCCTGAGGGCCAACCCAGCTAATGCTCAATGTTGCCATCTCGGGCAGGTAAGTATGTTTAACATTTTGGTGCGTCGCGACAACCACGGGAATGCCCTTTGCAAGACAATATCCTACCTCCATTAATAAGCCTTCACTCTTGCTATCAGAGGATTGTATTACAAACAAGAAATCCGACTCATTAATAACTGCGAACGCATGACTCATAATTTCCTTTGCGCCCATTGATTTAGCCTGAAATACTGTCTCATCAAAAAAAGTAGCGTATGCGCTAACCCCAGCTTGATCAAACGCACTTCGAACCGACCCCAATAATTTCTCTAGAGCAGCTGGATCTTCCCCTGTATGCCGATACGCAATAAATGTCTTCATATTTAACTATCATACCAAATGCAGAGCGCCCCGCCGGAGCGGGGGCTCTAGCGAGGCGCGATGTGTGACTCAGTGAACGGGACGGGGACCACGCAGGAATCCGGCGGTGCAATCCGTTGAACTCAATCCCCCCTGGCGGGTACCGGAGGTTCGGTGATAGCGATAGGTCCTATTCGATAGGCGATCAATGAACATCATGCTCACTGCCCATCTGACTGCCCCATCCAAAAGCGGGAGGTCGTAGTGACGATTATGTCGCCGCTCAATCTCCTCAACCAGCCCCTCAAATGTCAATGCACCAGGATAGTGCTCACGACAGATCTCGCAGCTGTCCGTGAGGAGATAAAAGGCCGGCGCATCGTCAGGCAGCAGGTCATCCTCATCGCGAGCCGCCCGTAACACCTTGTAGAAAACCTGGCGGCGAAGCTCCCAGTCCTCACAGGCACTGCAGGAGCCGCAGCCATCAGCCTCGCATAAAGGCGAGTTCTCCAGGGAGAGCAAGTAGTTGCTTAACTCTCTCAGCAACGGCCGAACATCATCTGGGTTGCTAGTTGTAGCCAGCCGGTTGGACTGCAGTAAGGCCTGGTGGGCCCCGGCATACCGCTGCCGTTCATTCTGGGTAAGCGAGCGACTGTAACTCTTGAGCGCGATGGGCGTAGAAATCCGCGAACAGGCTTGAATCGAGACAAGGAAGGTAATGATCTCCTGCCCAACCAAGCCCCGTTGGAGCAAAAAATTATTAAAAAGCATCTGAAGCCTTTGGTCGAAGAACAAAAAAGAACGGACACACCGCTCTGATTTCATCAATATAATACCATATTTATGTACTTAAGTCTATGGCTCCGGGCGGTGGAGGATGTTAGAACTTTACTCAGAAATGACACGAGCCCCACGAGGGAGCTCGGTGTCTCCTTCATGAGGCTCTTGGGATAGACGCTAAACGAGCGCCTGCGCGAGCTCGCCTGTGGAAACGAGCACCAAGTCGTTCGTGGCGCCAGGCCAGGAGGGGAAAAAGATGCTCGTGGTGTCCTCTCCGGGAACGACTCTGCCCGTCTTGCAAATCGACTTATCACCGACTCGCTTGCGGAGCGACCGGGGCAGAACTGCCTTGGCGGCAGTCACCTTGCTGCCCCCACAGACGTCTTCGATCTGCTTGGCGGTCAGGATGATGGTCTTGTCAGGCGCCTCGACACCGAAGTGACCGGTGAGCTTGACCCGACCGTTCCAGGCGCGGCGGACCGTCAACCCCTTGGAATTGTTGCGAGGTGCAAGTTTGATGTCCGACATTTATAACCTCCAGAGGATGGTATTCATATCTGTTCGGAAACAACTTTTGCGATACTATATCATATTAATATATAAAAGTCTATAATTCCTGGCTCCGCGGACAGGACTCGAACCTGTAACCCTTTGATTAACAGTCAAATGCTCTACCATTGAGCTACCGCGGACTATTGAGTACCAGCCGATTATACGATCTGGGGGCCATCTGGTCAACCGATCAAACCAGGCGTATAGTAAGGGCATTATGGTGGAAAAACAGCTACTCCACACCATTCTGTCGCGAATCAAGGTTCATGCGCTGACGATTCGCTACTGGGACGGCACAACCGTAACCTACGGAGCCGGCCGCGCCAAGGTGACGCTAACCATTGCTTCGCCCAAGGTGATTCGAGCTTTGGCCAAAAATTTGTCGCTGGGTTTTGGCGAAGCCTACATGAGTGGCGACATTAAGCTCAAAGGTCGGTTTCAAGATCTTATCCAGGTGTTGTGCGACAACCAAAAACTGTTTAGTAAAATGCGTTTAAGCCAGTTAGCCCACCTGCCGCAGCTCAATCATAAAGGCGCCCAAAAGCGGCAGATCCAGCATCACTATGACGTCGGTAACGATTTTTATAAGCTGTGGTTAGATCGGGAGGTGATGGCCTACAGCTGTGCCTACTACAAGAGTTCCGATGATTCTTTAGAGACGGCCCAACGCCAAAAAATTAATCATATTTTACGTAAGCTGCAGCTGGATAAGGGTATGTCGCTGCTGGATATTGGCTCCGGCTGGGGCAATTTATTGATTGCCGCCGCAAAGGAGTATGGGGTGAGCGGTCTTGGCATAACTCTGAGCCAAGAGCAGTTAAAGCACAGTCAGGCAGCGGCCAAACGGGCCGGGGTTGATAAGCTGGTTCGGTTTGAGCTGGCCAACTACCAGGATCTACCGGCGCGGGGCGAAAAGTTTGATCGCATTGTGAGTGTTGGGATGTACGAGCATGTCGGCAAAGGCAACCACGGCACCTACATGAAGGCGGTTCAGGATATGCTGGTTGATGGCGGCGTGTCGCTACTGCATACCATTAGCGGCGATGAACTAAAGGGTGGCACCGATCCCTGGATGGATCGCTACATTTTTCCGGGCGGTTACGTGCCAGCCATTAACGAGGTGGTTCGCGATTTAGCTAAGTACGATTTTTACCTCACCGACTACGAAAGCTTGCGCCTGCATTACGCCATGACCCTGGACGAATGGCTGCGGCGCTTTGAGGCCAATAAGACTAAGGTAGTCAAAATGTTTGACCAACGCTTTTACCGCATGTGGCAGATGTATCTTGGAGTTTGCGCCGGTAACTTTAGGTATGGCGGCTTGGACCTGTCGCAGTTTGTGTTTACCAAGGGCGTCAACAATGGCCTGCCACTTACCCGCGAGTTTTTGTACAACTCTAGTACTCAAAACCGCAAAAAGACCCGTTAACCGGGCCTCCTGCAATCGTGTTCCTTACCACATATGTTTGTTTTAAGCGTGTTGCTTCGAGTTTTCTTTGGTTGGCGGTAGCCGTGGCGTGCTGGTCAGCTCCACCTGCTGAATCCCGCGCCGCTTTGGCTCAATCACGTCGAAGCTGTACGAAAACAGATACTTACGATAGCTTCGTCGTAATGCACGTTTGTTGATATTCATATTGTCCCCCTTTGTTTTTATCTTTCCGGACCGCTAAAAAGCTAGTATTTGCGAATCACCCCAATACAGACACCTTGGATTTTTATTGGCGTATCTTTTGGCACAATAATTGGGTCGTAAGCATCGTTGGCTGGCTGCAATCGGATGTGGTTTTTTTCCTTGTAGTAGCGCTTAAGAGTGGCCTCTTCGCCATTTACTAGCGCTACCACCATCTCGCCCTGCGATGGAGTATCTTTTTCTTGAATTACCACGTAGTCGCCTTCAAAGATACCCTCATTAATCATTGAGTCTCCCTTTACCTGTAACACGTAACTGTTACGGGTCCCAACCATAAACGGTGGCACCTCCAGCGTCTCGGCGTGGCCGGTCATGGCTTGAATTGGCTGGCCGGCCGCAATCATACCCATGATTGGCAAACCAACCGCGTGCTCGTCATCAAAGTCCTCTTCGTCAACCAGCTGCAATGAGCGGGCCGAGTTATCACTTTTGCGCAGCAGACCCTTGGACACCAAGGTATCAACGTGATCGGCCACGGTCGCTACCGAACCCAGATTAAAAGCCTCGGCAATCTCACGATAGCTTGGCGCGTAGCCGTGCAGCTCGATGTACTGCGAAACGTAATCTAAAACTTCTTTTTGTCGCTTGGTTAGTGGCTCGCCCATGGCCCCTCCTTATTGCTTTGTTCGTTTTTAGTATGGCGAACAAAAAGCGAAAGGTCAAGCCTAAAATTGTTTTGGTTACAAGCGCTTAGTTAAACTGCTTGCTCTCCACCACCGTAAAGTCCTTACTCGACTTGTAGTAGGTGTGGACGGTGTCGGTCTTGGTGACGTTACCGTTTAAATCTAAAACATCACGATAAAACACGGTGTGCGATGGCTGGGTCGCGTCCATGCTGCCGCTTATAAATTCCGGACCGCGAATTCGCCCGCTCTTTACCTTGGTGCCGTACAGATCAAACTTGAGCGTGGTGCCCTGCATGTTGGTTTGAATCAAAATGTAGCCGGGGGTATCGTTCTTAAACTTAAGATCAACCGCCGGGTAATAAACCGTCGCATCCACACCCGGTACACCATAGGGTTGAGTGTAAAACTCATTGATGGCAAAGGCGTGGTTGGTACGCTGCACGATTGGTAAACCAGCCGTCAGGGCCGCTCGGTACAGCGTGCTTGAGACCTGGCATAAACCGCCACCGTACTGTTTTTCTTCTTTAGTGCCAATAATAACCAATGACGGCTTATAACCCTGAGCCGGCCCCACATCACCCAGCTGCGCCCCAAACGAAAAGGTTTGACCTGGCTTAATAAGCACGTTTTGATACCGACGCGTCCCAACCGCCACATTGGTGATGCGATCACGCGATGATCCGGGGAAGTAGCTAACCCCCTCGCCAATCAACTCCTTAATGCCCAGCTGGTCCAAGTTGCCCTCGTACACCGCTGGCTTTGCCACCTTGGTTGCCAGCGCCAAGGTCTGACCGGTAGTGCCCTGATTAAGCGCCGTGATGATCTGCTGAGTCGCCTTGGCCACATCAAGCTGTAACCCGTCTCGACTCGGTGAGGCCACCACCACCTTGCCATCCTGAATAGTTAACCCGGCATCTTGCGGCTCGGTGTTAACCGACTTAGCCAAGCTCTGCGCAAACGACTCCACTCGACCTGGATCAAGGTGGCTATCGGCCACCTCTTCGGTTGGCAGTCGGTAAAAGCCCATTAGGTTACCGGTGGCCATATCGGTAGCATAACTTTGTGCCGTAACGCTCAGCCAGCCCAAAATGGTCGACTGGTCGACGGTTCGGCTGGTTGAGCCGGCGGTGACCGTTAGCGGAGCGCTGGTCAACTTAGTGGCTTGCTGCTGAGCGGCCGCCAAGGTGTCTTCGTCGATGGTAGCCTCAACCAAATAAGTTGGCGCGGTTAACAACCCGTCCTGGCTACGACCCAAGTATTGACCCACCTCTCGGGCCAGCAGACCAATATCTAGGCGCCGTCCTGGCTGCGAGGGGCTAACCACAACCTGCCCGCCATCAAAGCTAAGGGCAGCATTGGCGACCGGTTTATTAACGTCTTCATCCACCTGTAACGCAAATGGGGTTAAGGCCGAACTATCGTAACTGTAGGCGGTTACCATGGTAGGGCGATTCACCAAACTGCGCGCCCGGGCGTGGAACTGCTCACCGGGCGAACCGGTCCGACCATAACTATATGCAAACTCCGCCGCATTACCGGCCAGCTGCGGCTTGAGAGCGCTAATTGGAATGCGCAAGGTGGTTTTGTTGTACTGCACCAGCAGCTCCTTGGTTTGGTACTGCGCCAGCTCCTGCTCGAGCAACTTTTGGGCGGCCGGCTTGGTTAGTCCGCCCACATTAACGCCATTCACCTTAACACCGGGGAGAATTCGGTTGCTATAAAAACCAAACGACACCACAAAGCTCAATACGATAACCGCCAAAGCACCGCCTAAGCCAATTTTAATTGCGCGAGAATCTATCATTGCTGCCTTTATATACCTCTTTAGTATAACGTAGCTGAGAATAATTGTCTGAGTGGTTGAGCCACGCCGCAGTGCTGCTATACTAGGTTCTGATATGAAGATGCTGATTACTGGAGGCGCCGGGTTTATTGGGGGAAACTTTGTGCACTACACCCTCAAACATCACCCCAGCTATAAACTGACCGTTTTAGATGCCATGACCTACGCTGGTAATCCAAAAACACTTGATCCGATTCGTGATCAAATTGAGTTTGTTAAGGGAGAAATTCAGGACGCCGAGCTCGTCGATAAGCTGGTCGCCGACACCGACGTGGTGGTTCACTTTGCCGCTGAATCACACAACGACAACTCACTGGCTGGGCCTTGGCCATTTGTCGAAACCAACATCGTTGGCACTTACCATATTTTAGAAGCGGTGCGAAAACACCAAAAACGCCTGCACCACATTAGTACCGACGAGGTTTACGGTGACCTCGAGCTCGACGACCCAAACAAGTTTAAAGAGACAACTCCCTATAACCCTTCTAGCCCCTACTCCTCAACTAAGGCCGGTAGCGACATGCTGGTAAGAGCCTGGGTTCGCTCATTTGGGATTCATGCCACTATCAGCAACTGCTCCAACAACTACGGCCCTCGCCAGCACGTCGAAAAGTTTATTCCCCGACAAATTACCAACATCTTAACCGGAGAACGACCCAAGCTGTATGGCGCCGGCCAAAACGTACGCGACTGGATTCACGTCGACGATCATAACAGCGCGGTGCATGCCATCATCGATAACGGCACCAGTGGTGAAACCTACATGATTGGCGCCAATGGTGAAAAAAACAATAAAGAGGTGCTCGAATTAATACTGACCGATATGGGTCAGCCGGCCGACGCCTACGATCAAGTTAAGGACCGAGCTGGTCACGACCTGCGCTACGCCATCGATGCCACCAAGCTGCGCACTGAGCTAGGCTGGGAGCCTCAGTACACCACCTTTGAAGATGGCCTCAAACAGACCATCAAATGGTACGAAGAAAATCGCGATTGGTGGGAGCCACAAAAGGCGGCCACCGAAGCCAAGTATAAAAAATTAGGACATTCATGAATCAAGAACTAAAGATTCATGAAACCGCCATACCGGGCTTGCTCGAAATCGATCTGCCGGTGCATGGTGACAACCGGGGCTGGTTTAAAGAAAATTTTCAACAGGCCAAGCTTCAAGCTCTCGGCTTCCCGACTGAATTTGAGGTTATCCAAAACAATATTTCATTCAACAACGAAAAGGGTGTTACCCGCGGCATTCACGCTGAGCCCTGGGACAAGTATATCTCCATGGCCTATGGCACAGTCTTTGGTGTATGGGTAGATTTGCGCGAGGGCGATAACTTTGGCACGGTCGTTAGTTTTAAGTTAAGCCCCAAAAAAGCGGTGTTTGTGCCAAAAGGTGTTGGCAACGCCTACCAGACGCTGGAGCCGAACACCGCCTACACCTATTTAGTGAACGCGCACTGGTCACCCGATGCTAAATACACCTTTGTAAATCTGTTTGACCCAGAGCTTACTATTAACTGGCCAATTGCCCAAAAATCAGCCATCTTGAGCGACAAAGACAAACAACATCCCCTACTTAAAAACGTAACTCCGTTTAAGGTTTAGCGCGTGAAAGTTTTGGTTACCGGTGCTAATGGGCAGGTGGGGCGAGCAATCCAAGAACTGTTGCCCGAAGGCATATTTACCGACTCCAGCCAGCTTGATATTACCGACTCTTCTGCCGTACAAAACTTTGATTGGAGCAATGTTCAAGCCATTATCAATGCGGCGGCCTACACCAATGTTGATGGCGCCGAAGCCGACAAGGAAACCGCCAAAAAAGTTAATGCCGATGGGGTTGCCAATTTGGCGGCGGCGGCCACCAAGCACTCGGTTCCGCTCGTCCACATCTCTACCGACTACGTGTTTGACGGCACCGCCACCACTCCTTACGAGACCACTGCACCCCTCAATCCACAAAGCGTCTACGGTGCCACCAAAGCCGCCGGCGAACAAGCTGCCGCCCGGGCACCACAGCACTACATTGTTCGGACCAGCTGGGTCTACGGCGATGGCAATAACTTTGTTCGCACCATGTTAAGGCTGGGGAAAGATCGTGACCACCTCACCGTAGTTGACGACCAGCATGGACGACCAACCAATGCCAGCGACCTGGCTCGTGCCCTAGTGCAACTCCTCAAAACTAAGGCTCCGTACGGGGTCTATCACGCCACCAATGATGGCCCAGTCATTTCGTGGGCCGAATTTGCCACCGAAATTTTTCGCCAGACCAACCTTGACTGCGCTGTTCACCCCATTTCAACCGCCGAGTATACCAAGGGCAAAACCGGTATCGCCCCGCGCCCAGCCTACAGCGCGCTATCGCTTAAAGCTCTTGAAGAGGTTGGCATAAGCATGCCAGACTGGAGGAGTTCACTTTCCAACTACATTCAGCAGGAGACCCAATCATGAAAGGAATCATTTTAGCTGGCGGATCCGGCACCCGACTTTACCCCATCACCAAGGGCATCAGTAAACAGATCATGCCAATCTTTGACAAGCCAATGATCTACTACCCTCTCACCACCCTAATGCAAGCCGGCATTCGTGAAATTCTAATCATCACCACGCCGCATGACCAAGCCCAGTTTAAAAACCTACTTGGCGACGGTTCACAGTGGGGCTGCAGTTTTGAGTATGTGGTTCAGCTTTCACCCGACGGCCTGGCTCAAGCCTTTATTTTAGGGGAGGAGTTTATTGGCGACGACAAGGTGGCTCTCATTTTGGGCGACAACATCTTTTACGGTCATGGCTTTGGGGACAGTTTACGCGACAACACCGATCCCGATGGCGGCGTGGTGTTTGCCTACCACGTAGCCGACCCCGAACGCTACGGCGTGGTTGAGTTTGACGACAATATGAAAGCTATCTCGATCGAAGAAAAACCCAAGCAGCCCAAGTCTGACTACGCCGTGGTCGGTCTCTACTTTTACGACAATGATGTGGTTGAGATCGCCAAAAACGTTAAGCCAAGCGAACGCGGTGAGCTTGAAATCACCACCGTCAACCAAGAATACCTCAGTCGCAAAAAGCTACAGGTAGCGGTCATGGATCGTGGTACCGCCTGGCTCGACACCGGCACCTTCGATTCAATGATGCAAGCCGCCGACTTTGTGCGCGTAATCCAGCAGCGCCAAGGGTTACAAGTCGGGTCGCCCGAAGAAACCGCTTGGCACCAGGGCTGGATTAATGACAACCAGCTGCGCGAACTGGGCGAAGGTCTTAAAAAGAGCGGCTACGGCCAGTACTTACTGAGCTTGCTTAAAGGCTAAGCCTTAGCTTTTGCCTTACCGGAAGCCACCTTTTTAGTTTTGGCTGGCTTTTTAGTAGCCTTATTTGGCTCCAAGTTACCTGATTCGTAGTACTCGGTCTCTGACCCAATCTTTTCAATATCGTAGCGCTTACCATCAATGATGCACTTGGCCGCCAAAATGCCCATCTCGAGCGAATGGTCCTGATTGTTGTAACGGAAGCGGCCAGGGCGACCAATGTACAGCAAGTTCTTAAAGCCATCCATATACTTTTTAAGTTCGCCCAGGTACTCCTTGTAGTGAATATCGTAAACCGGGTAGACGTTGCGTTGGCGCATCACGTAGTACTTGCGCACATCTTTGCGCGTAAAGAACTTGATCTTCTCAAAGTAGTCGATGGTCAGATCGTAAAGCTCCTCTTCCTTCATATTCCAAATATCATCACCCTCGAAGCAAAAGAACTCCACAAACATTGAGGTCTTACCTTTTGGCGACATCTTGGTGCTAAAGTTTCGCATCTCACTAATACGAGCAATTGGCGTTTCTTTACTCGGGAAGTAGATCCATTGATCCGGTGAAATTGATTCTTTGTCCAGAGTTAAGAAGATGTAAACCTGGCTACGATAGCGCAGCTTCTGGTTAAGCTCCTCAACCTTCTTGGGCATCTTTGGTGCCAGCATTGGCAAAAAGTCTTTCATTGGTACCGACTCAACTAAGTTGGTGCACTCAATGGCGTACTCGCCCTCAGGCCCCTTCACGATCACCTGGGTGATCTTTGAACCTTTGTGTTCAATCTTAACCGGCTGGGTCTTGAGCAACACTTTGTAGCCCTGCTCGGTAATGCGTCGGACAATAGTGTCGTAGATCAACCCGGTACCGGTATCAGGGTAGTAAAAGGTATCAATCAGGGTTTTGGGTTTATCGGCATTCGAACCAAACTTAAAGGTTTGTTGCAAGGTGTCCTTCATTAAAGCGCCGAGGCTCAGCCCCTTAATGCGCTGGCCGGCCCAGTCGGAATGAATTGTCTTAGCTGGAATCCCCCAAATCTTTTCGGTGTAGTTAATCATGTTAAAGTTACCAAGGGTTTTGCCGAAGTTAGCCACGGTGTATTCATAAAAGTTGGTTGGCTTTTTGCCAAATACGCCGTACTGCAGTTTTGCCAAGGCGTAGTCAAAACCAATTCGAGCCGACTTAACCGGGCCTAAATTACCCAAGGCCTGCTTGGCGTTAACCGGATAATCGTAGAATTTGCCGTCAATGTGCTGGCGAGTCTGACGGTTAACCTGAATCCAGTTTTCATCGATTAAGTCTTCAATAAAATCATATAGATACTGGTTTTTGGAGAAGAAGCGGTGCGGACCATTATCGGTCAAAAAGACATCCTTACCTTCTTTAAAGGTGTACGTTTTAGCCAGACCGCCAACGCGATCATCCTTTTCGATCACGATAAAGTCTTTGCCCGCCCGCGATAGTTCCATCGCGGCAGCGAGGCCGGCGGGGCCGGCTCCAATAATCAGAGTTTCGGTCTTAATGGTTTTCAAATCTCTCCTTTCACTGAAAGTGGCTCAACCTTAGTTGCGTCGTTGAGCCCACCCAATCTAACTTGTTTGTTAATAAATACCACATACTTATATAAAAAGAAATTCCACAAAGTAGTGATAATTAGAGCGCTAACTTTACCCACCATATAGCCGAGATGAAGGTCTTTTGCCAACGCAATCATGGCTAGGCCTACCAAATAGTTTAGAAGTATGACCAACGAGTAAACTATTACTTGCTGGGGGGTGTTGCTTCTTGCGCCAAAGCTCCATAGCTTGTTTAGGGTGAAGTTTACAACCAGCGAAGTAACAAATGACACCGTGGCTGCAATGTAAACTTCAACCTGAAAAAAGCTTACCAGAATATACAGCAACCCAACATCAACCCCTACCGTTAATGCGCCCGCCACTACATAGCGAATAAAGCTTATATGCTTTTTAATTAAGCGTTTTAAATTCACTTAATTAACCTACCATGAAGAAAGCATAGCTTCAATGCATTATGGCTTAAGTAGCTGCCCAAGAACCGCCTTGGGTATAAGCAGGGTGTTATAAGCATTATTGTAGTTACTTTTAGCATTATCCTGAGCCGCTAGTGATGCGCCCATGATCGTAACGCATACCATCCCTGCCAAAACCGTATTAATCACCCATTTATTAGTAATACCGCGCCATAAGCCAAGTCCAATAAAAATTAAGAGAGGTAGTAGCGGTATGAGATACCTACCCTGAATACCGTCAACAATTGGCGCCCCCACCGCGCTCCACGAAAGATAAATCAAAAAATAAACAGCTCCAAATAAGCCAAGTCCGGTTAGGCCGCTTGCACCTCTTATAATTCGGCTGGGCTTAATATTAATCGGCAAAATAACAACTATAACGGCTAGTAGCGCAAACCATACCAAGCCCAACATAATACCGTAAAATGCCGGAATAAAATGCTGTCCGACTAAGCCATGAGCCCCCACCATAACCCCGGTGTAAGTATCTGGAATTGTCTTAAGCGTAGCAGCAAAGAAGGCTAGTGGATGGTGCGCTACATACTGCATTTGCGCATGAGCATCAGGAACCACGGGATCGATTAAAGCCACGTTACGATAGGGTACGGTATAAGCCGAAATCATTGCGTTCCAAGCTACACCGGTAATTAGTCCAGGTAAAAACACCAGTAATAACTTTCGGATACTTACTAGCTTGTGAATTAAGCCGGGTACAGCTACCGCCAAAAAAGGAAACCCAATCATAATGATGTAAGGGGGCTTGAGCAGGCAGGTCCAAAAAATTAATATGCCTAATGCCAGGTATTGCCTATTCGTAATAGGCTGCTTCCTATGAATCTGTAAGCCCAGATACACCGTATACGCAGCCAGCACCCCAGTAACCCCATTAATAATAGGATCGGGCGATAGCGAACCTCCTAGCGTCAAGCTCGTTGGTATGGTTAATACAAAAGCCAATGGCCAGTGCCACTGTTTGGGTAAAAATCGAAATATTAACCAGGCACAAATCAGACTAAATATAACCACCGAGAAGCGACCCAAAAATAGTGTGGCTACAGCCGGTATATTGAGTATTCTGGCGATGGCAAATGTAATTGTTTGAGGAACATAGTTTGCCGGTGAGTACAAAACCGTATTTTCAAAATGCATGTACGCTCTTGGTCCATTTTCTAGCTTGTCCCAACGATGCTCCTTTAAGAAACTAACTGGGTAAACATAGCCAGGCTTTATATCTGCGACCTTATCGCCCGACAGCTGCGCTACGGCTGCAAAACCGGTTGAAATTTCACCACCTACTCTTTTACCCGGGTCGTTAAGATGTGACTTTGGTACATCAACAATCCTGGGAAGTAAGTCGCCTTGAGTAAATTGATAAGCCCTGTAGGCATGCGTTGGTTCATCAGCCGCAAAGCCAAGCGGCAAGCTTAATGCAAAATAAAAACCAAAGATTGCGATTGATGCTAATGCAAAAACCTTAGCGGTATTGTCCTTAATATACCTGTATGAAGCCCAAAAGCGCGGCTCAAGAGTGAACATAAGCTTTTTCATGTAGATTAATAATATGATGATTTTAAAAGGTGGTCTATAGGGATTGTGTCCAGGGTAAGCCTGCGTTATAATTCAAGCCATACGGGGGCAAAAATTGGCCAAAAAACTCGCTAAAAACAAAAAAGTCCTATTCCTCCTTCTAGCAGTTGCTATTGTAGCTGTGAGTAGTGCTGTCTACATTAAGTTAAGTCGCCCAGATACTCAACCCACCGACCAGCAAAAACTTCAGGAGGAGGAACGCCAGGCTGGACCCACCGATCCTAAAACCGACAATGAGGCCTACCGAAGACAACAACAATCACAAACGCAGTCCTCAAGCGCCTCAAGCTCGGCCACCGCGTCCGTATCAATCAGCTCACTTACCCAGGATGCCACTAATGTTTATGTTTCGGGTGTTGTTGACGGCCAAACCAAAGGAACCTGCACCGCTCGCTTAAGCTCTGGCTCACAAACAATAACCAAAACAGCACCCCTTGGCTTAGTAACAAACTATTATGCTTGCCAGGGATTCACTATTACTAAAACTGAGTTTCCAGCCAAGGGATCTTGGGATGTTAAAATTGAGTTTGTAAACGGGTCGACCACTGGCTCATCACCAACCGAAAGGATAACCCTGCAGTAACCATGAAGGCTTCTCGACTTCTCAAAAATATGGGACGACTCACGCTCTTGACTGCTGTTATGTGTCTGGCAACCGGCTCATGGGCAGGGTCGGCTCATGCTGCATTTGATCCGAACAACATTATTAGCGACAGTGTTTTTACCAACAAAAACACCATGTCGGTTAGTGCAATTCAAAACTTCCTTAACAGTAAGGTTCCGGTTTGCGATACCTGGCATGCCGCCGGATCAGGCTCACAGGGCGAACAGCCACCGTGGACCTGCTTAAAAGATTATAACGAGAATGGCAGGAGTGCCGCTCAGATAATTTATGATACCTCTCAATATTACGGCGTTAACCCTCAGGTTATTCTGGTGACCCTACAGAAAGAGAACGGTCTTATTACCGACACCTGGCCATATCGATGGCAATACCGTACCGCTATGGGTATGGGGTGCCCTGATGGAGCCCCCTGTGACGCCCAGTACTACGGTTTCGCTAATCAGGTAGACCAAGGAACTCGTCACCTTAAGAACTTTTTCGACCAAAACCCGAACTGGTTTATCCCACACCGAGCCGGCATTAACAATGTAAAGTTTAACCCCAATGCGGCTTGCGGAACATCGACTTTAAATATCAATAAAGGCACCTCCGCTCTATACTCTTATACCCCCTACCAGCCCAATGCCGCAGCGCTCGCTAATATGTACGGCTTAGGTGATGGTTGTAGTTCATACGGCAACCGTAACTTTTGGCGTGACTTCACCAACTGGTTTGGCAGCACAACCACTCCGCAATTATCGGTAATCCTGAAGAATGGGGATAACCGCTTGTACCTCAATGAGGGCGGCCGGGGCAAGCGCTGGATTCCAAGTCCCGACGTGCTATCCGCTTGGGGCCTAGATACATACCCGGTACAAGCGGTGGACGACTCATACTTTAATTCCCTGCCAGAACGAGCCGCTATCTCGCGCATTACCAGCACCAGCTATACAACCTATTACATGGATGGCGGGAAGAGACACTGGATTGCAAATCGAGATGTTGGCTTGATTTGGGGTCATGACGTTAATAGCGCTGTTGGGGTGGAAAATTGGACCGCCGAAACTATTCCCGAAGGTGATCCGCTGGGACGCTTTGTACGTAGTACCGACACCTCAGACACCCGGGTCTGGCTGATGAATGGAAGTACTAAAAACTACATTCCCAATGCCGATATCCTGCGAAAATGGGGATATAACAATAACATTACCAGTATGTCACCAGGCTATATTAATGGTAAAACCGAAGGAGCACTGGCAGGACCTAAAATATCTGTTGGCGGGGATGACTATTTTGTTACTCGCGGAATAGCCTTCAAGATAAGTGGAAATATGAAGAATGTTTGGAACCTAACCAGCAAGGTTGAAACCGTTCCGCAGGTCATCGCTTTTATGCCGAATCTAACCGGTATTCAGTTTGTGACGGAGGCGGGATCGTCTCAGGTTTACCTACTGAATGGCGGCACCAAGCATCTATTGTCGTCGCCTGATATGGTGAGGGCGTGGGGTGGCTGGAATATACCTTACACCGCCCTAGAGTCGGATGATATGAGCGGGTTTGCAACCGGCGCAGCAGCCGACAAGGTTGTTATTCAAAATACAAGCGGCCAAAAATTTACCATTGATGGGCGCAGACACGCGGTTCCAGATCAGCAAACCCTCGATGCGTGGACTGCTTCCGGCCAAAGCATACCAACCTACATTAATGATCTTGTTAATATACTGCCAAGCGGACCAGACACAGGGATAATTAATCAGGTAATCGGCAACCACTTAATCTTCGCAATGGATCGAGGCCAAAAGGTCTACTTCCCTTCGTTTACCGCCCTTTATGCCTGGGGCTATGGTCGCACTAGCGGCATTAGCTACATAGATATTAGTCTTGGCAACCAACTACCGACCAAGGGAGTTGTTGGTAATGTTGTATCCGATGGCACCAACACGTATTTACTCAACGCTGGCAAAAAGTATCTGTCCCCCTCCGCCGCAATAGCCAACCAGTGGCTACTCAATAACCCCTTTACGGTTGATGCCGCCACAACCAGTCGAATTCCAAGCGGTGGAACCCTAACCACAACCGCCAAGATTAACAATCGTTATTTCTTGGTAGACGGAGACGTTGGCTTCGACCTCGATAGTAGCGGTGATGCATACGGGGCAAGCGGTAGCAGCGTGGTTCTAGATGATCAGTACCTAGGCTCCTTGGGGCAGGCCACCTATTTTGCCAAAAGCCTAGATGTTAGTGATGGCAGAATTTGGTTTATCAATAAAGGCACAAAAACCTATATCGACACTATGGACAAGCTTTATACGCTTGGATTTGCTGGAAGTGGGCCGCCCATTACCATCCTTAAGCCCGCTACCCTTAACAGTATTCCAACAAACAACTCCGCTTTTAATCCGCTTCTAATCAAAAAAGCTAGTTCGAGCCCAGTTGTACTTAATGGTACGGGATACTATGCCTTTGGCGACCTGACCATCATGCAAAACTGGGTGGGCGCCTCAACACCTCTTGAGGTTTCCGATAGTATCTTTAATCGATTTTCTGTGAATGGCTTAGCCCCCAATGTAGCGAACGGATCCGACCCTAAGATCTACACTTTTGAAAATGGCACCAAGCGCTGGATTGCAAATCCGGTAACCTACCAATCAAGCTACGCCCAGTACGGCTTGCGGCGAATACCTGACTTCACCTTAAATCTTGTACCAACCGGTTCAAATATAAATTAATCTGATCTAGCTAGCGTCGCCAACCACGTAGTAGCGGAAAAAAAGCTTGGGAGTGTACGGGTAGAACTTAAATGTTCGGCGCAGCCACTTTCTCTGATTAAGATTAAATAACTCTTCAAATAAACGATTATCAATTTGTTCCGAAGGGATTATATCGGAGCGCTCAAAAGCGGCTTCCACATCTGACTTAATCTGATCATCCGTAAAGAACACTTTGTGGTCAACTTCCAACATATGTTCGTAGGTGAGACCGCACCGGCGCAACATCTCAACGTGATGAGAGTTTGGAGTGGTTATTAAAACGTTTTTACGAGCCACTCGCTTTGCTTCTTTCATGATCGCAATACGGTCTTGGGAGTCCTTAATGTGCTCAAGCAGCTCAAACAAAATAACGGTGTCCACGCTGTTGTCTTTAAGCTTAAGATTACTCGCATCAGCCACTATTACTGGTAGATTTCGCTTTTTAGCAATAGCAACATACTCTTTATTAAGGTCACTGCCGGTACACTCATACCCCTCCTGGTTTAGAGCCTCAACATAGTCGCCAGTTGCCGCCGCCACGTCTAAAATCTGCTTTCCTGCATACTTTTTAATAAATTCCATTTGGCCCGGGGCTACGCGTACCACTTGGTCGGCATAAAACTTATTTGTATCTCTTTGCGACAAGGCTTATTCCTCCTTAAAAATCTAGTTGGCCACGACCCTTGTGGCGGGCAATGTTCACTATCTGTACTAACGGCTTCTTTCCATTAATTATAACGAAGCTGCCTAGATATAATGCCACACCCAAGCCAACCAGCGAAATAAGCACCGTTACCGATGGTTGAAGCGTAATAGCGAGGCCATAAACTACTATCAGCATAATTAGTGAGGGAATCACCCATCTGCCAATATTTAGACCAATACGTGAATACGAAAACTGCATAAATGCTTGCACAAAACCAAACACGATCAAGGCATTCATCATTGAGCCGATACTTACCGCCAGCGCAGCGCCGGCAACGCCAAAGTGGTGATAAAACAAAAAGTAGCTTAACCAAAATACCTGCAAAATTAGTCCTGTAATTCCGGTGTAAAAAATGACGCGTGGTTTACCCATGGCCAGCAGCAAGCTGCCGGTAGCGCCCGAAAGCACCCTAATTGCCCCAAACACCGCCAGAATCGACAAGGCGGCGGTCATGGGCATCCACTTTTCACCCAGTACCACCGGCACAAAAATCGGTGCTATAGCCGCCAAACCGGCGAGCAATGGAAAGGTAAAAAACACCAAGACCTTAAGGCTACGGATGTAGTTTTTACGCATTCTCTCAAAATCGTCATTCATCTGCACAAGAGCCGGAAACAGAACTCTACCCAAAACATCCGCCACGTGCGTGGCCGGCATATTGGCGATTGAGTACGCCAAAGTGTAAAAACCAAGCGATCCCACTCCAAGAATACGGCTCACAAACACGTTGTCTAGATTGGTGGTGGCAAACAAGAGCAGGCTACCCCCTAATACGTGCTTACCGTAACCGATCAACTCTTTAGCGACCTCGGTGCTAAATCGCCAAACTGGCCGCCAGCTTGATACCGCCCAGTACAAAATAAAGGCAGCGGCACCCTGGGACAGCTGACCAAATACAATACTGTAGGCACCAAGCTGAGTAAAGGCCGCTAAACTAATTGCGACAACCACGTACACCAAAATTGGTACCAGTTCGGGTACAACCTTGCGCTTAAAGGCCATGTCTTTCTCCATCAGCGCACTTGGAACAATACTCAGGCTGGTAAATAGCAGGTTAATGGCCAGGATTCTAATAATGTTTGTGGCTTCGCTACTTCCTAAAGCTGTTGCTATAGACGGAGCAAAAATAAAGGTAATAATGTATAGAAAAGTAGCAATTGCCGGCATCATCACAAGGGCGGTTGAACCAACCTTGTCTCGATCATGCTTACTGTGGACAATGGCTGTACCCAGGCCTAAGTCGGTAAAAATAGTTAATGCGTTCATAACAATACCGGCAACTGCTACCAAGCCAAAATCTTCCGGTACAAGTAGCCGCGCCAATATTAGGGTGGTTATCACGCTTAGGATTTTGGCGCCAATTGTCACAAAGCCAATCCAAAATACCCCTTTGACCGCTTTTTGGCGTAGGGTTAACTCGGGAGGTTTTGCAGAACTCATGTCCCCTATTATACAATCTATGAGTACGTAAACACCTGTTATGTCAAAAGTACTGATTTTTTCTCAAGATGTTATTGGCAAAACCATGGCCGGTCCCGGTATTCGCTACTGGGAGTTTGCCAAGGCTTTAAGCGCAAACCACCAGGTCACGCTAGCCGCCCCCAACCACCCCGACGTCACCGGCGAGGGCTTTAAAATTGTGTCATACAACAATAAGGCGATTGGTAAGTTTTTAGATGGCTACGACGTTATTATTTCTCAATCTATCTCCCCTACCATGGCTTATTTGGCTCGGCGCAATAATACTCGAGTGATTCTGGACTACTACGATCCAATCTTGCTAGAGGGTCTTGAAATCTATAAGCACCAGCCCATGCAGACTCAAGCCAATAAAAACAGTCGCTTTTTAGCTGAGCTTCAGCTGTCACTACAATTTGCCGACTCGGTCATCTGTGCCAGCCAAAAGCAGCGTGACCTGTGGCTGGGTTCACTCATGGGCCTCGGGCGCCTCACCCCCGACGCCTACGCCCAAGACGTGTCACTCAATCGACTGATTGACGTGGTTCCGTTTGGCTTGCAGGACGACGAGCCAAAGAAAACCGGCGAAGGCTTTCGCAAAAAGCTGGGTATTGCCAAGGATGACACCGTACTCTTGTGGGGAGGAGGTATATGGAACTGGTTTGATCCGCTCACTCTTATTAAGGCGGTTCATCAGGTCAGCCAAAAGCGTGACGATATTAAGCTGGTCTTTATGGGCCTTAAGCACCCTAACAGCGACGTCCCCGAAATGGAGATGGCTACCGAGGCGGTCAATCTGGCCAAGGAGCTTGATCTGTACGATAAGCAAGTTTTCTTTAACTATGGCTGGGTGCCTTATGGCGAGCGCCAAAACCACTTTCTAGAAGCCGACATTGGCGTTTCAACTCACTTTAACCACGTCGAAACCCGCTTCTCCTTCCGCACCCGAGTACTCGACTACTTCTGGACCGAACTACCAATTATTGCCACCGAAGGCGACAGTATGGCCGAGCTTATCGCCGCCCGCAACCTTGGCATAACCGTTCCGTATGAAAATATTGACGCCCTGGCGGAAGCAATCATTAAGCTTGCCGACGATAAAAAGTTCGCCAAAGAAATTAAGAATAATATTAAGCAGATTCGTGAGGAGTATCGCTGGCAAAAGGTGGTCTCGCCCATTCGTAGCATGATTGAGCACCCCCATGCCCGTAAAAAAATTACCTACGCTGAATTTAAGCATATTCTCGCTATTTATCGTCACACCCTCAAAGACATTAAGGACGCCAAAGGCGTCTGGCCGGTTATGACCAATGTTGCTAGTAAGGCCTACAAAATTACCTTTAAGCGTTCATGAAAGCCTCCGTCGTAATTCCCAACTGGAACGGTGAGGAGCATCTAACCGAGTGCTTAAACGCACTTAAAAAACAGACCTTTACCGACTTTGAAACCATTGTGGTTGATAACGGCTCGACCGATGGCTCGGTTGCTCTCATCGAAAATAAATTCCCCAATGTTGTGCTAGTTCGCCTACCTAAAAACATTGGGTTTGCCGGGGGAGTTAATTCTGGTATTAAGATTGCGCGAGGCGAATATATCTCGCTACTTAACAACGATGCTATCGCGGAGCCCACCTGGCTTGAGGAACTAATTGACGCCATGAAGCACGCTGACATGGCAGCAGCTAAAATTCTGCACTACGATGATCACACCCTAGTTGACTCCACTGGAGATTTTGTTTCGAAATGGGGTCTATCTTACCCTCGCCAGCGCGACCAAAAAGATGATGTTGAATATACCGGCTATCCCGAAATATTTGCTGCCAGCGGTGGCGCCAATATCTGTAAACGAGAGGTATACGACGCCATTGGCCTGCTCGACGAAGACTTTTTTGCCTACTCGGAGGACGTTGATTTTGGCTTTCGAGCGCGTTTAGCGGGCTTCAAGATTGTGCTTGCCCCCAAGGCTCGCGTCTATCATCATATTGGTGCTACATCCGGCAAATTGGGTCACTTTGCCCGCAGGCAGTCGTTAAAAAACACCAATTACTTGTACCTAAAAAATATGCCTTCGCCATTATTTTGGAAGCTGCTTCCCCGCTTTATGTTTGTTCAGACTCTTTTGTTCTTGGCCGCCATTAAGGCCGGGGCAATTACGGTAGCTCTGAGTGCCTATGGTGAGTGCTTGCTAAAACTACCCAAGACCCTAGCCAAGCGCCGCCAGATCCAGTCAAAACGCAAGCTGACCAGCAGACAGGTAGAGGATCTGCTAACCGACCATTGGCCACTTAGAACCCGCCTCGTCTCACCGTTAGCTAAAAAGCTGTGATTAAATTTGAGCCAGGGGCAATCATTGTTTAAGATAGAGAGAATGAAAACGCTTCAACTTGCCAACATTCGCCAGTACTTACTGTATGGCATACTGCTAACGCTACCCCTTGAGCGCATACCGTCGGTATCTGTTGGGGCAAATGGCACCACCATTAGAATTAGCCAGCTACTTGGTTTAGCTCTGATCCTATTAAGCACCAAACTACTGTGGAGCAGCCGAGCTAAATTGATGCAGTTGCCTTGGGTTTTTTTGGTGCTATTTAATGTAGTTGTAGTTATTTCTGCGGCAGTCAGCCAACACCCCAAAGAAAGTCTGACTATTGCCGCCTTTATTGGGTTTGTGTCGGTCCTTAGTTTTACTATAGCGACGGTTTTTGATCCAAATCACCTTAAGCGCTACCTTAGTTATGGTTTAATTGGCGTGGTCATGAGCTGCTTATTTGGGATTTACCAGTATTTTGGCGATCTGGCCGACCTGCCTGGGTGGCTCACTGGGCTAAGTCAAAACTACATGAAAGGCGGCATCTTCCCCTTTCCACGCATCCAGTCAACCGCCCTGGAGCCGCTGTTCTTTGCCAACTACCTGCTTGTCCCGCTTGCGCTCCTAGTTGTTTCCCAACTGTTTACCAAGCTACGTAGCTGGCCATTCTCCCTTTTAGTTTTAACCGTCATACTCCTGTCGTTGTCGCGTGGGGCTCAGGTTGCAGCAATTATTATTGTGATAGTTTTGATAGCCATTGGACTATACCGAAAGCGCACCATGCCAGCACTCAAGGTGGTGGCTACCGGCCTTGGCGCTACCATTATCACCCTAGCCTGTATTGGGCTGGGTAGCTTTCTATACGGTGATGTTTACGGGGTTAATAAGAAACCGTCGGTACAACATAACATTGAGGAGTTTACTGATCAGGCCACCAATGTAAACAAGGGTGAATCGGCTGAGGGCAGAGCCCTAGCCCGCAAGCTCGCCGCAATGGCGGTAGTAGAAAATCCGCTCATCGGTATTGGTGCCGGCAACTACGGCTACTACGCCAATCAACAGGAGCCGGTTAAGTTCCCTTCGTCAGAAACAATTGTTAACAACGAAACCCTCGAAATTGCCGCCGAACAAGGTTTTATTGGTTTAATCTTAATTCTCCTGTTTAGCCTTAGTCTGGCTAAGTTGGCGGCTAGCTTTATTCTGTCTGGATCAGATCGGAGCCTTCGCCTGGTTGCCCTAGGACTGCTTGTCGGGCTGGCTGGTATTGCCTTCCAGTATCAACTGTTTTCAACTCTATATATAACCCATATATGGGTTTATATTGGGCTGCTGGCGGGAGTTACTGTTGGCGCCAAAAAGGTAAGCTAGTACTATGAAGATCGCCATCGACGCTCGTATCATCAACACCAGCACCGGCCGATATATTGATCGGCTACTGGAATATTTACAGCAGATTGACACCGATAATGAGTATGTTGTGTTGTTACGCGCCGATGATTTTGATCGCTGGCAGCCCACCAACCCAAACTTTACCAAGGCGGTTGCCGACTACCCACCATACACCTTCCGCGAGCAGATCCAGTTTGCCTGGCTGTTATACCGCCTGCAGCCCGACCTGGTTCACTTTACTGGGCCACAACAACCCTTGCTTTATTTTGGTAAAAAAACAACCAGCATACTTGATCTAACGCTCGTTAACTTTGTGAATAAGCGCCAAGAGGGGCCATTAAAAAACTTTTACAAACACACCATTAAGCCGTTGGTTTTTAAAGTTTTAGTGCGCCGGGTTATCCGTAGTTCTGACCAGCTCATCACCATAACCAACTTTGTCCGCCAACAGGTGGTATCAAGTTACAAAGCCGATCCCCAAAAGGTCACCACCACCTACCTGGCAGGCGAACCGCCCTCCACTAAAATCACCCCTATACCCAAGCTCAAGGGTAAGAAATTCATCCTTTATGTTGGCAATGCTTTTCCTTATAAAAACCTTGGGGCTCTAATTGACGCCTTTGCGGTTGCTAAACTTAAAGACTACCAGCTCGTCCTTGCCGGCAAGCCCGACTTTTTTTACGGAGAACTGGCCGAGTACGTTCAGCAAAGAGATATTTCTTCGGTTTACTTCGCTGGCTTTGTTAGCGACGAGGAGCTAGCTTGGTTATACCAAAACGCCGAGCTTTACGTGTTCCCCTCGCTTTCGGAGGGTTTTGGATTGCCCGGTCTTGAAGCCATGAGCTATGGTTTACCGGTGGCCTCCTCAACCGCTACCTGTCTGCCAGAGGTTTACGGCGACGCCGCGGTTTACTTTGACCCAGAAGATATTAACGAGATGGCTAAAGTTATTAAAACCACTCTGGCCGATAAGAAGCTGCTAGCCAAACTAAAAACCGCCGGACCAAAGCGGGCCGGACAGTTTAACTGGAAGCGAACCGCTGAACAAACTCTCAAGGTCTACCAGCAAGCTCTCAAATCCGAGTAGAGGTTCTACTCGCTTACTCGAATCACCAATCTGCGCCGGTTGCCATCGCCGCGCGATTCGGTCACCACTCCCTCACGATCGGCCAGGGCTGAATGGACGTGACGGCGCTCGGCAGCGGTCATTGGCGGCAGCACCACCTCTTTACCGCTTTCAACCACCCGCTCAGCAATTTTAACCGCCTTGGCCTCTAACCGCTCCATACGGGCTTGGCGATATCCACCGATATCAACATGCACGTACCATCGCTCGGGATACTCGGTGCGCACCAACATGTTGACCATGTGCTGCAGCGCGAGCAGGGTTTCGCCGCGGTGACCAATTAGGGTGCCGCTTAAATCTGAATCAAGCGACAACTCAATAGTGTTGTCGTTGGTGCTCACCTTAACCTCGGTGTTAACCCCAAAAAAGGTCAATAAATCCTCTAGCCGTTGGCGGGCAAACTCGGGGGCGGCCAGGGCGCTCACGCGCTGCCTCGCTTTTTGCGCCCCTTGGCCTTTTTAGGCTTCTTTGAACCGGCAGGCGCATCAACTGTGGTCTGTGTGATCTTAACCGCATCCTCGCCCTTGCCAGACACCGTGGTGACGCTCTTAGGTGCGGTTATGGCTGGGGACTTAATCTCCTCCATCTCCCGCGCATCCCGGTTTAGCACTAAGTGCTGCTGCAAAATCGCGACCGCGCTAGTTACCGCCCAGTACAACGCTAGAGCCGACGGTAGAGTCAAGCCAATCACTACCGTTAGGATTGGAAAGACCTTGGTCATGGTCTGCATCATGCGAGCCTGTGGGTCTTCGCTTTTAACTTTTGGCTGCAGCATCTTGGTTTGGTACCACTGGGCCGCACCGGCCAACACCGCTAGCACCAGGCTTGGCTGAGTTAGGTTAACCAGGCCAAACAGGGTTGGGCTAAACTGGCTGTTGTTAGCAATTACGTTGGCAACCGCCGGAATCTGCTCTACCCACGGGTAAAGTAGTTGGGTTAGCTTTTCGGGATGAACGCTATCGCGGAACACAATGTATAGCGCAAAAAAGATTGGCAGCTGAATTAAGATTGGCAGCAGTGGCGCAAAAGGACTGGTCCCCCGCTCCTTATATAGCTCCATTAGCATTTGGGTCTGCTTTTCGCGATCACCCTCGGTCTCTTTGCGAATCCGCGCAATCTCGGGGGCCATCTGTTGCATCATTCGCTGCGAATGAAGCTGTCGGGTGACTAGCGGCCATAACGCCAAGCGCACCAAAATCGTCAAACAAATTACCGCTACACCAAAATCATGTCCTGGTAACAGCCCATAAATAATAAAAAGTATGTTAAAAAGCGGCTCTACAAACAGGGTTGTAAACATAAATTTCTAATCCTCTGCTATTACCTGCGCCTTTGCTAGGGAGCGACTAAGCTGCTGCTGCAGCTCGGCTAAGTCCGTCTCGGCTAGATCGGCGCGTACTGTTATAACTATATCGTATCCGGGGCGAACTGTCTGCCAGCGCTTATTTAGCTCGGCTACCAGTCGGCGGCGATTCCGGTTTCGGACCACCGCCCGCTTATCGACTTTTTTACTAACAACCACCACGGCACGACTGTACGCCAAGTGGTTCGGCGCCGCCTTAACCAGTAAGCTGTCCGATCGACCAAATCGGCCGGTGCGAAAAACCCGCGATATATCGCGGGAGCTCTTAAGCCGGTATTGACGCGCGAGCATATCGACTAAATCGCAACTCGCTTGCGACCCTTAAGTCGACGTCGACGTAACACCGACTGACCAGCTCGAGTACTCATTCGCTTTAAAAAGCCGTGGACTCGCTGGCGTCGTGATTTTTTGGGTTGATGTGTTCGCTTTGACATACTGCAGCATGATACGCAAAATTACCTTAAAAGTCAATCTGTTAGATTAAATATTTCTGAACAAAAAAATTGGTTTTCCACTAGTTTCAAGGGGTTTTCCCCAAAATATAACCTGGTATTATGGTGGTTGTGGATAAAAAACGGTGAATTTTAGAGGTTGTGGACAACCCTAAAAACCGGTTATGATTGATCTATCGCAAACCTAAAACTGGTGGAGGTTTATGGATTCCCGCAAGGTATGGCAAGCCGTCTTGGGCGAGCTTGAGCTGAGTGTTAGTCGCGCAGCATTTAAGACGTGGTTTAAACAAACCGCGCTACTTGATGATGCTAATGGGCGATTAGTAGTTGCCGTGCCAAACATCTTCACCAAGAACCGACTAGAAAAAACCTATGGCGAAAAGATTAAAGACATTTTAAAACGAGTTAATTCTCCGGTTGAGTCGATCGAATATAAAATTACCAACCCACCCACCAACTCAAAAAAATCAACCAAAGCCAAGACCGCCGCGCCAACAAGCAGCCACAAGGACCAGTTACTTGCACCGGCAACCGCCTCACCCACTGTAACCTCTACCTCTAGTCGTAATCTTGGATCCAGCCGGCTTAATCAAAAATATACTTTCGAAAACTTTGTGATTGGACCAAGTAACGAGCTGGCCTACGCCGCTAGCTTAGCTGTGGCCAAACACCCAGGTACCAAATACAATCCCTTATTCCTATATGGAGGGGTTGGACTCGGTAAAACCCACCTAATGCAGGCTATTGGTAACCGAATTTTGGCTGAAGACTCCAATAAACGGGTGGCGTATGTCACCAGTGAGGACTTTACTCGTGAGTTTCTTGATGGAATTCAAAATAAAACCATCAAGAGCTTTACCGATCGCTACCGAAGCTTAGATGTATTAATTGTTGATGATATCCAGTTTTTGGGTAAAAAAGAGCGAACCCAAGAGGAGTTCTTCCACACCTTTAACGCTCTCTACCAAGCCAACAAGCAGGTTATCTTATCTAGCGATCAGCCCCCCTCCACTATCCCCAACCTCGAAGCAAGGCTTCGATCTCGTTTTGAGTCAGGCATGGTTGCTGATGTTCAAAAGCCAGACCTTGAAACCCGCGAGGCAATCATTGAGCGCAAGGCGGCGGTGCTTGGCGCCGAGCTAACCATGGATGTGGTTGAATACCTAGCTAAAAACTGCCACCAAAACATTCGCGAACTCGAAGGCACCTTAACCAGTATCTTGGCACAGTGTGAATTAAAGAACCAAGCCCCCACAATTGAGTTTGTGGCCGGCCTACTTGGTAGTGTGTCACCTAAGCGGGCCCGCTCGATCACCCCTAAGTTCATCATCGATCAAACCGCCGCTTATTACGACTTAATGAGTAGCGATATCTTAGGCACCCGCCGTGATCGCGAGATTGTGGTGCCGCGCCAAATTGCGATGTTCTTAATGCGTACCGAGCTTGGGCTAAGTTACCCTAAGATCGCTAAGCAAGTTGGAGGACGCGACCATAGTACAGCGGTACATTCGGTTACTAAAATCGAAAAAGCTATCGAAAGTGATCATGCAATTCGCTCGGAAGTTAATCTTTTAAGAGAGAGATTGTCGGCTTAGGCTGGGGATATCATGGGGAAAGATAGGGGGCAAACTATGGTACAGGCTTTGAATAATAAAAATATTATCCGCAGATTAAATTTAAGTAGTAACTTTTTTACCCAAAAACCAAATTTAATCACAACCGTTTTAAGCATGGTTTTCCCGGGTTTTCACCAAGATGAACATAAGTATTTTGGCTTAAGAACACTAAAATTATTCAACTTCCCCGGTTTCCCCAGGCCCTACTACCACTTCAATCTATTTAAAAAATTAAAGTATACTAATAAGAACCTGAGGATGTGGAAAGAATTATGAAAGTTAGAATCACTCAAGAAAATCTAGCTCGAGCCCTACAAGTCACTGGACGTATTGTTGGAAGTCGTACCAGTCTACCGGTCCTAGCTAACGTCCTAATAAGTACCGATAGTAATCGACTTAAGATTTCGGCAACCAATTTAGAAATAGGTATTACACACTGGATTGGTTGCAAAGTAGAGCAAGAAGGATCAATTACCGTTCCGGCTAAGCTTCTAGGTGAGTTTGTTGCTAACCTTCCAAGTGGTAAGAACCTTGATCTTGAAACCACCGATGCCAACCTTACCATTACCACACCCAACTATAACTCCCATATGAACGGTATTGCTGCCGAGGAGTTTCCAGCCACACCGGAAGTTTCAACCAAACCTATCCTTACACTCCCCTCCGAACTGTTGCGCGAGGCGATTGCTCAGGTGGTGGTTGCTGCCGCCCCCGACGAAAGCCGCCCGGTTTTGGCGGGAGTTTATATGTATATCGACGAGGGGCAGCTGGTGTTGGTTTCCACCGACAGTTTCCGCCTGGCCGAGTATAAACTACCACTACCAAAACAAGCCGATACCGAACTACAGGCCATCATTCCAACTCGAACCATGCAGGAACTGGTACGTATTTTGGGTGAAAGTGAGGGCGATGTAGCGATGTATATCGCCGATAATCAAGTGATGTTCCAGGTTGATGACACCGAGTTGGTATCTCGGCTGATTGAGGGTAAGTTCCCAGATTATCAACAGATCATCCCTAGCAACGAAGAGACTCGCGCCACACTCGCTACCGTAGATTTTACTCGAATAACAAAGATGGCCCACCTGTTTGCTCGTGAGAACGGTGGCAATATCCGGATTGAGGTCCAAGCTGAGGGTGAGTTGAGGATATTGTCCTCGGCAGCTCAGGTTGGTGATAACACCTCTAGCTCCCCCTGTGAGGTGGCCGGCGATGATAATGAGATATCATTAAACGCCTCATACTTAACTGACGCCCTAACTGCTATTAAAACCAAGAAGGTCTCGATTAGTATGAGTGGAAAGTTAAATGCTACGGTTATTAAACCTGATGGTAATGATGCGCCGAACTATCTACACATCATTATGCCGGTTCGAACGTGAGGCATTGTGATCTCACGCTTAACCCTAACCAACTTCCGTTCGTATTCGGAATTTACAACCGATCTTAATCCAAAGTTAACCGTGGTGGTTGGACCAAACGCTACCGGTAAAACCAATCTACTCGAAGCCGTATTCGTGCTCGCTACCACGAAATCATTCCGTGCCAAAGACACCGAGTTAATTCGCCACGGTGAATCTTTTTACCGTTTAACCGCCGACACAACTGATGGTGAGATTGGTTTAGGGTATCAAAAAAATGACCAAAACACCGAAAAGCGCGCCTACCACCAGGGCAATAAACAGTCGTTAATAAAACACCTTAGTCGGCTTAAGGTGGTACTATTTGAACCGAACGATACTCAACTTATTCTTGGTGCCCCAGATCGCCGCCGCCGTTATCTTGATTTTATCTTAACTCAAACCAACCCCAACTATTTAACCTTAACTCATCGTTACCGCCGGGTTTTGCAGCAGCGTAATCGTTTATTATCAGATTGGACCGGTGATACCGCAGAGCTTTTTGCCTGGAATGTTAAATTAGCAGAACTAGCTGCCGATATTGATGCGGCGCGGCGTCAGGTGGTGGATCACATTAATAAATTAGCCGAATCAAGCTACGCTAAAATCGCCGGCAAAGCTGAGCCGGTTGAACTTAATTATCTTGGCGCCGCAGATCCATTAGATTATCCTAGTCACTTTATTAGACTACTAGAAGCAAATCAGGCGCGCGATCTCGGTGCCGGCTTTACCACTATCGGCCCGCACCGAGATGATATGGAAGTTAACTTCAAGGATAGCGACATAACCACGGTAGCCTCTCGTGGCGAGATTCGTACGGTTGTATTAACTCTTAAATTAGCGGAGTTAACTTATATTAAACAAGCCACCGGTATATCCCCTATTTTATTACTAGACGATGTGTTTAGTGAGCTTGATGACCAGCGCCGTACCCTACTCACTCAGGCGTTTGACGGTCACCAGGTAATTATCACCACCACCGATGGCGATATGGCTAGCCAGCTTGATGCTCACACCATTTACACCAATCCTAAGGCGCGAGTTTAGTATGGATGGTATAAATGATTACCTACAGCGCAAAGCCAGTCAGCTGGGCTTAGAGCGCGGTGATACTTTAAGTGAGGTTCAATGCTATCTGGACAAGGTATTTCCTGGTAAATGTCGAGCCGTTAGTATCAACGATGGCGTATTACGAGTTACCACAAAAAGCGCTAGTATCGCTAGTGAGTTAAGGTTTATGCAGGTTGAGATTAAGGGTAAATTTAATAAGGTGAAACACTTAGTTATAAATATTAACTACTAACCACCAAACCTTAACTCTATTTGATTAAGATCTATGCCGTCTAATTTAAGTTCATTTTGAGCTTCTTGCTGATAGTTTGTTTGGGGTATTCCGGGTATAGGCTTAACAACAACCGCCGGCTTACCAGAAAAATTTATTAGTTGTATAGTAGATTGACTTAAGGTTAATGGTAAAAGGTTTTGTAGTGCTAAAACAACCTTAGGGGTTGTTTGGTTATTAATACCAATTCTTTTAATGGAAGCGGTTCCTTCTTCGCCAACCACCACATAGGCATACTCTTTATTATGACTAATCTGTATTTCCGATATTGGCTCAGCTAGAGGTATATTGGCAATCTTGTGAGCCTGCTGATTTTGGATATTATACGACCATAGACCATCTTGAATACCATATAATAACGTGTAATCGTTTAACCATGTAGGAGAGTTGATATTTTGGCTAGGTATGACCGCAACCTCCCTAAGGTTATCATCATAAATATTACTACCAGAATCACTACTGGTGGCAAGGTACTTACCGCTGGGTGACCAAGATCCGGTATAGGCTTCAATTTTTTGCTTTTTAACACCTTTATTTTTAATAAAAGCCATTATTGGCTCAGTGTTTCCAGCACGGGCGTCACCACTACTATCTAAAGCAATCACACCATTTACCGACGCTATAAGGTTGGGGTGTGATGTTTTTGATTTATATATCTCAATAAATTCTTTACCTGAATATTTATAAATTTTACCGTTCCACGAAAAATATATTTTTTCATCTGGCGACACATCAAAGTTTACTATATTACTATCACCCACATCAGCCGGAGTTGATAATTTTAATACAGATCCATTTTTAATAATATAAAAACTGTTGTCTACACCCTGGCCAAAACCAAAGTTTGGGTTAGCCCACTTAATAACCTTAAACTTAACATCGCTTAACTTTATAATGTTATTTGATGATGATATGCGATTTAGTGTGTTATTAAGGGAATTGACGTATACAAGTGAAGAGTCGTCAGCAGATACATTTACACCAGGCTCATTAGCAACTGGCTCTATGGCGCTTGTTTTTTGAGGATTTAAATATTCCCTAATCGTCTTATGCGATGATAGGTTGATTATTTTTGTTATTGCAATAGACCCGCCGTCGACCGATGCAATATATTTACCCGTATGAACCGTGACACTTAAACTACCTTTACCCTGTTTTATTTCGGCATCTTTGGCTTTAATATCATCATCATCTGAAACCGGTGTGAGTGTAATAATGTTTTCTGGATCATTTGTAGTTATTTTTATTGATCCGGTTGTGAAAAAGTTATAAATAAACACCCCAACCACTAAAACAATAGTAGTAGCAATTATGTATGTTATTACTCTTCTTATCATCACGTCTCGCTTATTACCTCCAAGATGGCCACCCATCAGGTAAGCTACCAACCGCAGCATTACGATTACCTACACCTGGTGGTGCCCCAATACTCTTCATTAGATCGGAGAAGTTAACACCATATGCAGTCACATCACCCTCAACATATACATTATGAGCAGCAGCAGTAGTCCCTTGGTCTGGCGGCACTGCCCAACCAGTTTCTGAGTAGGGGTATGAGTCATGTAATTCACATAAAACCGTGTCTGAGGTAACCTCATCACCGACGCTAACTTTTATACTGCAATTTTCCGCCACATATACATACTTATCTTTTGCCGGCCCATCTGTTAGCTGGTAGCTAACCCAATTCCCTCCCGGCCAGCCGCTACTTGTTGTAGCTGACACTACTTTACCATTACCGATTGCATAAAAAGGACCACTACCACCATAATCTACACCCATATCAATACGCATTCGGGTGAGACCCCTAATGTCCCTAAGAGGGTTTTTATACCCAGATGCCCCAACACCACCCGTACTAGTACACTCAGCCGCATTTTGACTACCAGCTGCACCAACTGCATCGGCGATTGTTTGTGAGTATTTTTTATAACCATCATCGGTTGGGTGTAATTTTGATCCGTCTAAATTAATATTTTTGGATTTTTCATCAATAAAATAAATATTTTCGTCAGATGTGACTTGTTCAATGATTGTATTGTATGTCGTATAATCGGAGTCATTTTCCGATACAATATTAACCCAATATATTTTTGCATCCCCATTTATACTTTTGACTTTATTAATCAAATCCTTCATATCCTGCTTAAAGGCATTAGTAGAACTGCTTTTATTTGTCCCAAGCTCAATCACAATAGTTCCGGCATCTTTAATAACATCTTTGTCGATTTCAACTGCATCGATTCCTGATTTCTCTGCAGCAGGCCTATTATTTGATGGATCCGACCCCCCGCTTTTTATTCCCCGGCCAACCGACGCATCAACATAAGCGTTGATGTTTTTAGTATCTAAAAAGCCTTTTAGATACTTATTACCTTCATAGTAGGAACCCACCATTAATGAATCTCCTAAAATATACACCGACCCCTCACCACCACCGGTTGGATCTGGCGTGGCTCCAGAGGGCGAAGAGGTGGCGCTGGGTGATGGAGAGCCTGTAGAAAACTTCTGGTAAGCAGCCCATACATTACTTGGATATGATGCGCTTGGATCATGTATGCCATTGTAATCGGCGGCGGCTTTGCGAAGCTTAGCTTCACTAGTGGTGTTTTTGGCTCCTAGTGCCGCAAGGTACTTAGCTCCACCAAAAGCACCATCTGTTAGATCTTGAATATCCTCTCGACCATCCCCATTTCCGTCAACCTTATAGCTACGCCATGTTGATTCTAGGAATTGAAAAGGTCCTTGAGCAGCAGCCCAAGAAGTAGCCCATGGTGCACCGTGGCCATATGGTGGAGGGGGTTCGGGGAAGCTATTCCCGTGTTCTCCACCGTAAAACACTGCAGCAAGAAATGCTGCAGAAATATTAAATTTCCTGGCGGCTGCGGTAAATATCCGATTATAGGGTTCAGGTACAGAGCTTGGCAGCGTTCCTGGTCCAAAAACAGCACTACCACTACCGGAACATGTACCATTTGGGTCATACCACTCTGCGCCGTAAAACACGGAGTCTTCATCGGAAATACTTTCAGCGGCAAAAGCCTGCATAGGTACTGTAAGTAGGGTAATAATGCATATAAATATATAGCAAAGCTTTCTCACGCCTAGTGACCCCCGACCGAGTAGTGGTAGTGTGATGTATTTGAGCAGTACTCACCCGTACCGTCCGATATTCCGTATTTTCGCCCCACTGCATCAGCCTCACTTGCATTTAATGGACAACCAAAGTCAATAGCCTTGCCCTTGTAATGATTTGACGATGTATCATGGTGGCATTGCCCGGCCAGTGCGTTTATATGGATGGTGGTTCTACCACTAAGCTCAAGTATAAACTTAAGTAGGCTTGTGTTAAGTACAACTTCGGATACTGGCGGTACTGCTCCCCCGCGGCTACCCCCACAGGTGGTAGTGGTTTTTGCTTTTTGGCCGTGGGCAATTTGCTCAACATTTTTACGGGGGGTAGATCCATCCGCCTCATCTTGGGAGTTATACATAGTAGGGTTAAAAATTATTTTTGGATTATCTTTATCAGCTTCGTCAAGTATGTGTTGGGCAATAGTTTTAGCATCACCCGTAACATCTCCAGGGTTGTCTGGCGTATCTGGGCTATTAACACTGTAGTTTCCACTTTGACCATCTATCTCGCATTTCTCAGGCAGTTCTATTGGATCACCATGCTTGTCCTTTTTACCTTTTAGTCCAGCGATAATACTACACCCCGTATTCCTATCAAGATTCTCTAAGCCGGGTGAATCGAGGGGTTTTTGTAGATCTTCTTCGGTATGACCGTAAATGCGGGTGTTGTACTGATCGGTGCCATCACTGTTTACTACCAGCGAACCCTGGCCCTGGGAGGCTATGGCTTGTGGCGACAGCGCGTTAGGTAGGTTACGCAGGGCTTTCATTAGCGAGTGTGGATTGGTGGCAGCAATAATAAACTGGCTGGTGCGATCGGTAAGAGTTTGGGGTGAGGCAGGGATTGCGTCCACCACTTTGCTAGCTAGAGAGTAAGGTGTGTCGAGCGAGGCAATCTTGGTCATGAAAGGAGCGTTTTTAGCGTCTTCATACTCTTCCTGCGCAATCACACGATCTGTCTGGGCGATTTGATCTCGACTTAATGGTTTGCCGCAAAAGCTATCATCTTGGGCTTTTTCCTCGGCTGATTTATTGTGACAAGCCTGGCTGTCATCTCCGGTCGCATCGGTTCCTACCGGTGATCCAGCCGCTGAAGCCGCCGCTAGGCTACCGCCTGCGCCAGTGGCGCTAGCTAAGAATGGACCCGTGGTATCCGCATCAACCACCGACACCGCTATCCAGCCCATAAACTTATCATTAATTGCGCCGACAACATCTGCGCTAGCTCCCTTAATCTCCCCCCACACAGTACGTACAACTGGTACTGCGCTAAGTAAGCGATCAACAACGTCAGCAACACCATTTGATATCTGCTTTATTCCGTGATCCCAGGCGTAACAAACCGCATCGGTACCAAAACTGCCTGGAATTCCAGGTAACGGTATAACCTTAGCTGCAACCTGGTAAGCGGTGGAGTTGTAGGCTGAGCTAGCCGCTCCTGCTCCCGCCAAAAAGTTACCAGCAATGGCGTGGTCGCTGGTGGCTTTACCGGGTAGCTTTGCTTCACATAGTTCAGAATAATCATTGCAGTTATCGGTTGGGTGGTAGTCGACCTTTTCTCCGGTAGCCCGGCGGTAATTATTACTTTCCGCCACATCATGGGGCCTACCGTTTTTATCGGTAAAGGTCATCATAGCCATGTGGGCATTAACCGTATTGCCGTCGGTTTTACCGAGTTTTAGCTGACTAGATTTACTAATCATTGAGGCGTATTGAGTCATATACTCAATCTCCATCTTTTGTCGCACAGCCTTATTGAAGGTGTCTTTAGATAATAGGTCGTCGATTGAACAACCAACCTGAACCGCCAATACCGCCAAACCGACAGTGCTAACCCCCTTTGAGGCCGCCGAGGTTATTTTTTCAGATAAAAGTTTTTGGGCGTCATCGGCGCTCGCGGCCGTGCTAATTTCTGAATTCACGCTATCCTCAATATCGGTGTCGCCAAAGAGTTTTGAAATCAACTGCTTACGCAGTCCAGACGCCTTACTCTGGTCGCTTAAAAGAAACTTTGCTACTTGATTGGAGGCGGCCAACTTGGCTTTATTGTATGGCTGCTTGATTGGATCAAGCCAGTTCCATTTAGTGCCGGTTATTCTAGTCATCCGCCCCTTAAACCAGACTCGCTTGAGCCAGCCATCGTCTCGGGTTATTTCACGGCTAACCTGCTTATTGAACTCCCGGGCACGGCGCCGGTCCTCACTATTAGTAAACGCGGTACTAAACTCGGTCACTTGGCCGGTCCGCTTGTCGGTAAACTTTACGCGTTTGTAGCGCGGGCTAGCTGGATCAGCTTTAACCTCAACCTTGTACTTTTCGTTTAGCCGAGGCTCTAACCCATCCTTCATTCGACGCATAATCTGTTGGCTGAGAGTGGCGGTGCTATCGTCGATGTTGCTATCCGGCGCACCAAGGTAGTTATTGTAAAACTCGCGCATATAAACGTCACGGCGAACCTCAAACATGTGCTGGTTGCGCGAAAATAAATGATCAGCCATATTCTCCATCATGTGAATGAGCTTAAACTGAGCAAAGGTTAAAAACAGCGCTATCATAATGCCAACAATTCCGCCGCCACCCAGTACGGCGGCAACCACCCGCCGATTACCGCTCAGTCCCCTAAACTGCGTGACCGCCCGGTCAGCCAGACCGCGCATTCGGCCAACCCGCCGCATTTGGGAGTCATCACTACCCTTTAGATTTTCTTCAGTGCTATCGGGCTTTGCAATACCAGTGTTGCTACCTGGATTCTGTGGATTATCGACAAAATCTTCTGGAATATATAAACCAAGTTCACGAGCCTCCTCGGCTTTAGCTGCTCGTTTCGCTGCCGCAGCATCGTCAGATGCCCCACCGGCAATTTGACGATCACGTTCCTCAACCGGCACTGTTTAGCTCCTGCTCTCCTGTCTCCAGTGGTTGGCTTGCCGGTGGAGGAGCCGCTTGTTGGGCCTCCTGTTGATACTGCTGGGCCGCCTGCTGGGCTGCCACCTGTTGCGGGCTGGTGGTAATCAACTGGCTCTCGGTTTGGGAGGCCAAAATTCGCATAACCACATGGTTCAACCCGGCAAAGAACAGCCCCTCGCCCACCGGAAAACTGGTCAACCGGCTCTTTTCCTCGCTAGTCAGCTTAAAGGTCTCACCCACAATGTCGACCGAAGACGGCGCTTGCTTAAGTAGAAGTTGTAGCGAAGAGTTACTGACCACCGCTCGACCCATACGTGAGCTCAAAAAGTCATCAACGTCCTGCGAAATCGTGGTTAGGCCCAGCTGGTATTTACGGGCTCGCTTGGCAATACTAAACATAAAGTTGGCCGAATCTTCATACTTCATTAACTGCCAGGCCTCATCAACCACCAAGATACGCCGGCGCTTGTCGGATTTAACCTTGTTCCAGATGTAGTTGAGCACAATGTACATACCGACCGGGCGCAGCTCGTCTTCGAGGTCGCGAATATTAAACACCACGAACTTGTTATACAAATCAACGTTGGACTGCTCACTAAAGATTCCAGCAAAGGTGCCGGTGGTGTACTTGCGTAAGCGCTGGGCCAATGACGGACCGTTTCCACTCATCTCACTTAAAGTTTTATGAAGGTCATTCATGGTTGGTGGCGTGGCGCTATGAGTTAGCGGATCGTTAGTAATACCGGCCTTTGCGTAGGTATTAATAATGGCCA